>WTGR01000399.1 GCA_011523485.1 Acidobacteriota bacterium | reverse complement strand
AAGCAAGGCTGGCATGTTTTCAAGAACAGAGTCGAATACTCCGCATCATACCCTAAATCCGCGCGAGAGGGTGCGCCGCTTAGCCGTACCAGTTATGCTCGGTACGACGTTATCCAAGATTTCCAGAAGCTTAAGGACGAGGTTTTCGAAAAACTTGGGTTAGGGGGGAAGACGCCGTGACCCGAAATAGGACCCTTCTCGATCTTGAACTCCGTCTGCTAGTGGCTCGGCACGGTAAGACGGAAATAGTCGAGGCTCTTTCGACGATTGGCGATGTTGATCTTGCCGTAGTCGACGATGACCTCAAGGGCTACGAGAGAAGGAGAGCAAAGAAAGAGGCACGAGGAGCACGTAGGAAGAGCATCGAAGAGATGGTGCAGGACGCTAATCCACGACCAGCAGCTAGGAGGCTCATAGGAAAACTTGCACGTGCGTACGACGAACGCGACTTCTTACCGGAATTACGTGACGTTAGGCGTTTCTTGGAGTCTAGGCGAGTCTCTGTTAGCACCTTGCGCTCGCGCTCGGATGCCCTTCCGACAGTCTTGCGTGTGCTTGCGGAACACGACCTTGACGAATTGGCCGCACTTGACAGAGGACGCGCCGCCGGTGGAAGTGACCTCGGGGTCATTACAGACCAGATACTTGGATCACACGATTGACCCCGACGTCGCTGCTGCGAACCGCCAAGGAGCCGCGCTCGCGGGGCCTGACTAGTGGAGTGTCACTGGCTGCCGGCTGTACGAAGGTCTCTGGCGGAGGTGTGAGCAGATTGAGCAGATTCGACGACACAAGAGACGTTAGACGAGCGCAGGTCGGCGACTGTTGCAGTCTGGGGGCCGCACAATGACTCCGGTGCGTGGAGGTCGGACCGAACTCCGCGCTTTCCGCGCAAAGTACTCGCAATCAATAACTTACAACACCAGAAGGTATGCCCGTCCCCCATCCGATTCACAACCTCGAGCTGGATTCAACGGCTGCGCACAGTCGGCGGACGGGGTCGACCGTGAGCGACCGTGAACACCCGGCCCGCCGGACCATTTCGGGGCTACGATGTTGGTGCGCGAACGAGCTTCCCTCCCTCACCCTGACGCCGTTCCGAAGGGGATGATCGCGCGCAATGGCGCCGCGCCCAACAAGCCATGAAGCCGAAACTCATTCCGCTGCAGTATGAGAAGCCCTCGCTCCCGGAGGTCGCCGCGCGGGCGCGCAGCTTTTTCGAGGTGATGAACCGGCGCCGAACCGTGCGCGACTTCAGTCCGGCAGGAGTGCCGGCCGGGGTGATCGAGGATCTGGTGCGCGCGGCATCCACGGCGCCGTCGGGCGCGCACCGGCAGCCGTGGACGTTCGTGGCGGTCTCGGATCCGGTCATCAAACGGCGCATCCGCGTCGCCGCCGAGCGCGAGGAGCACGAGAACTACGGCGGGCGGATGCCGGACGAATGGCTCCGCGCGCTGGAGCCGCTGGGCACGGACGAGCACAAGCCGTTCCTCGAGATTGCCCCCTGGCTGGTGGTCCTCTTCCGCCAGAACTACGGCCTGGGGCCGGACGGCGAGCACGTCCGCCACTACTACGTGTCCGAGTCGGTCGGCATCGCGGCCGGCCTGTTCCTGACCGCCGTGCACCAGGCGGGACTGGTGGCGCTGACGCACACCCCCAGCCCGATGGGATTCCTCCGGGAGATCCTGCGGCGTCCGGACAACGAGACGGCGTGCCTGCTGATACCGGTGGGCTATCCCGCGGCCGACGCGCAGGTACCCGACCTGCGCCGCAAGCCGCTCGAAGACGTCCTGCAGATTCTGCGGGCGTAGGATTCCTCCACGAACCTCCCCTACAATCGGACGATCGCCTGTTCGACTGCGACACTCCGGACCCGCGGTAAACCCGCGCGAGGGGATCGGCGATGACCGGCCCAGCGAGAATCGCCGTATTGGTGGCAGCCGCCATCCTGCCGGCCGCGGCGGCCGCCGCGCAACCGCCCGGCGCCGAGCGACGCGCCTTCGAGGCCGTCTATCGCGCCGTCGCCGGGGTCGAGAGCGCCGGGGAGCGCGACGAGACGATCCGGGCCGCCCGAGCGGTGCTCGAGGCCGCCGAGGCAGCCCGGCGCGCCTTCGACGCCCCCGACCGCGCCCGCGACGCCGCCTATGCGCGCTACCAGGCGGCGCTGCGCGAGGCCGATGCGCTCGCGGTTCGTTGCGACAACGGCTACCGGTGCGAGACCGACAGACGCGGCAACACCGGCCTCGTCTACTTCGACGGCCTCCTCACCGCGTACGCCAGGGCCTGGCGAGCCCGGTCCGGGTTGTCCGCCGCCAACGCGGCCTATGTCGAGGCGGTCGGCATCGCCGGCGCCGCCGACGCCCGCGAGCGCGCGGCGCGGTTCCGCCGCTACGCCAGCCGCATACGCCGCCTGCGGGGCAACAGCAACCACATGCTGGCGAGACAAGGGGTGCTCATCCGCGCGTCCAACGCCGAGAGCGACGCCCACAACGCCCTCCACGACCTCGCGATCGCGGCGCACGTGACCGCCAACCGCGCCGTCCTCGAGGCGCTCGGCCGCGCCGCGCGCGCATTGTCGACGGCCGCCGAGCGCCTGAACGGCGACCCGTACCCGGGAACTCGCGGCGACGACGACGTATCCCGCGCCGCCGCGCGGGCCGAACGCGCCGCGCGTGTCGCCGCCGACCCAAATGTTTCGCAGGACGGCAACCGGACCGACGAGAACCTCGACGAGTTGATTGCCGCGGCGCGCGAGACGCTCGCGGCGCTCGAGCACCGCGTCCAACGGCTCGCCGCAGGCGCCGTGCTATAGTCGTCGCCCCCAACATCCTGGGAGCGGCGAGGCGCCCGGCTGGGAGGGCGCGAGGAGGGAGGCGATCATGCGGAGAAGAAGGCTGCGTCGTGCGGTTCTCATGGCGATGCTCGTGGCCGCGGGCGCTACCGCGGCGCCGGCATGGCTGTCCGGTTCGGCGCCGGCCGGCGGAACGGCGACCGCGCAGGATCGCGGCCTGCCGATCTTCGAGGTGGACGGGGCGTGGCCCACGGTGCCGGCGGAGATGCGGATCGGAGCTCCGTCCAGCATCGCCATCGATGCCGAGGACAACGTCTGGGTCCTGCACCGCCCGCTGACGCTCCCGCCCGAGGACAACGCGATGGCAGCGCCGCCGATTGTCGTCTTCGATACGGACGGCAACTTCATCAAGGCCTGGGGCGGTCCGGGCGAAGGCTATCAGTGGCCCCAGCGGGAGCACGGCCTCCACATCGATCACGAGGGCTTCGTCTGGCTGGGCGGCAACAACTGCCCCACCAACGGCGTGCCGCGGGTCGAGCCGGTCAACGACGACCAGTTGCTGAAGTTCACGCAGGACGGCGCGTTCGTCATGCAGATCGGCCGCAGCGACGGGAGCAGCGGCAACGCCGACATGATGAACCTCCACCGGCCGGCGGATCAGCAGGTCCATCCGCCGACCAACGAGGTGTTCGTGGCCGACGGCTACGGCAACCGTCGCGTCGCGGTGTTCGACGCCGAGACCGGCCGCTTCAAGCGCCGCTGGGGAGCGTTCGGCGACACCCCGGTGGACGACGACCAGTGCCAGGTGCAGAACCCGACCAGCTTCTCGGATCCGGGTCCTCCGTATTTCAACGTCCTGCACGCCATCCGGGTGTCGAACGACGGCATGGTGTATGCGGCCGACCGCGAACATCGCCGCGTGCAGGTCTTCACGCTGGGCGGCGCGTTCGTGGGCCAGGTGATCACGCCCGACGCGCCCTTCGCGCGCAATCTGGAACTGTCCGCGGACCCCGAGCAGCAGTTCCTCTACGTGGGCGGCGATGACGGCATCGTCGTCGTCGACCGCGCGACGCTCGAGATCCTCGGCACGGTCCGCCCCGAGGGCATCCTGGGCGCCGGCCACCACATCGCGATCGACTCGCAGGGCAATCTCTACGTGGCGGCCACCGGCGCGGGCATGCAGAAACTGACGTTCAGGGGGATGTCCGGGGCACGGTGACATTCACTGCTCGCAGACTGTAGACCGGACCCGACGGCCGGGCCGCGCCGGACTCTTGGGAGGCTCGTAGTGATCCGTCTTGCCGTTTACTGGGACTCGTTGCCGCGGTCGGTCCGGGGATTGGCGTTGCGCCTTGCGCGCTTGGCGGTAGGCGCGCTGGCGGGCGGCGTTCGTGGGCTAGTCAGCGTTCCCCGTGCAGCCCCGGCGAGTTAACGAGCGCGCTGTGCGCCCGCTCCACCGCACCCGTGCGCCCCAGGGAGCTTGGCGAATTTGGAAGGCGGATCAGAGTCACGCCGCCGCCGCAACGAACGCCGCCCGCCGCCGTGAAGACCTCCAGCATCGCGTCGCCCCCGTTCACCAGTCGACGCCGACCCGCAACTCGTAGAGCCGAAGCCGGAGCGCAGCGGGCTGGAGCTGGAGTTCGAGCTGCAGCCGGGAGATCTCGCGCTGCAAGCCGAGCCGCGCCCTGACGTTCTGTTCCTGTTCCAGCTTCTGCTGGAGTTCCACGAGTTGCTGGAGCGTAGACTGCCGGGACAACTGCCGCCGTTCCTGCGGTCCAGCCAAAACCACCGCCCAGATGTCGAAGCACTGGCCATCTGCTGCCACGAACGAACTCCACGACCACCGCGAGCCGTCGTTCTCGCCGATGGTGTTCCCGGTCACGCTGCGTTCGCCGCCCCCGCTCCCCTCCAGGTTCAGCGACCACGACCCGCGATAGCCCGGTTCGACCCGGCCAGCCAGCACATACCCGCTCGCATTCAGACAGATCCGCTCCGTCCGCCCCGACCCGAACGTCAGTGGCAAACCCGGTGACACATCCCACCGGCCGCCCTCGACCGGATGCAGGCTTGCCGATGCCCTCGACTGCGCCGAAACTGCCGTCGCCATCATCAGCACGGCGACGAGGGCCGTCAGTACTCCCCGCATTCAGTGAGCTTCCAGCTGAATCGTAACGCTTTCGCGCCCTCGGCGGAGGGACACACCCTCAGCATCCCCCCGATCGTGGAACCAGCCGAACACGAACTCGCTGGAACCGCAGCACCTTGACCCTTGCTCCGCCGATCCAATCCTGTATCGCAGGTCGACCACACGGCCCCAACGAGTCAAGGCGGGCAAGGTCACGGGCATCAAAGGGCAGCGGTACGGTGGAACACGAACTCGCGGCGACCACGGCACCCTGACCAGGGCTCAGCCCGATCCCGTCCCAGCCTCTCCCGGTCGACCACGCCGGCACCAACCAGTCGGTCAAGACGGAGATCACGGGCAGCCATCAGCGTAGTACGATCGAGCGGCCAGGAGGGCGAGCACGAACAGATCCCGGAGAGCGACGAGCCGATCCGGCAGTGGAAGAACGAGAGTCGGGTGGTGCCGTCAGAGGACGACAAACGCCTGTGACGGTGGTCGAGGTCAAGGAGTAGGGCGCTGTGGAGTACTGGATTGAAATCGACCCTTACGGGAAGCCCGGCGGCGGCGGCTTTGAAGCAATCGCCAGAGGGCTCCCCGATGATCCGCCGCTTTGCAAGATGGACCTCACAGAGGATGACGCTCGGCGAGCGCTGCGAGAAGCCGTTCGGGAGCGGTACCCCGAGGCCCGAGAAGTACCGGCCCCAGGATGAGGCCCTATCGGCGTTGCGCCGGGATCGCCGACGTGGTCCGCTCCCGTCGAGAACCTCCCGGCCCAACGGCAGACGAGCTGGGCGCCTGGGCCGCAGCCAAGCCACAGGCCGGGGAGTGGCATTCCTGTCTCGCGTCTCGCGCGGGCTCCAGTCTGCGACGCAAAGAGCGAGGAGATGCTGAAATCCCACGTGGCGTTCAAGCTGACTCGCCAAGGTGGCCCGGATCCAGTGAGCGAACTCCAGCGGGTGTTCGAAGCTGCTCAGGACGATCCCGCTGGGGTGAGCTGGGTCGCGACCCGCAAGCCGGGCGCGGGCTTCACGGCCCGCTCGGATTCGCAACTCTTAGCGTTTGCTCTGGATGAGGAAGGGAACTGTCTGGCACTCACCGCACGAGTCGTGTCGCGGCATGACACACTTCCGCGGGCCGCCCTGGTCAGAGACATGTACGAGGACTACGAAGACGTCTTTCGAGCGTATTGGAGCATCGGTGACGTCAACCTGAAGCTCATTCCGTACGAGGAGTTGCCCGGAACGACGGCCGGGGGTGGTCTGCGGATCCCGGACGCGTTTCGTCACGGCCAGATGTCGTTCGCGTATTGGCTACCGGAGCCATCGGCCGAAGCGAGCACCCCGGGGCGTCGTGTCGACCCCGCACGGGTGAAGACGCAGCCGAGCAGCGCGTACGCTCTGAGCGTCCCGGTGCCCTCCGCTGTCCGGCTCGACCGCCCGACGGTTCCGCTCCATGGAGTCGATTTCAGCGGTGCGCGAGAGACCGGCGGCCGAAACGGGAAGATCTGGATCGCGACGTGGCGCCCAGATCGCGCCTTTGTCCAACTCAAGTCCGGCGGCGACGATCCCGGCATCGACCGGAGCGGACTGGCCACCATGGTCATCGAGGGCGGCGGCACGTGGGTGGTCGACTTCCCGTTCGGCCCACCCGCCGCTGTTGCCGAGGTCGCAGGCTGGGCGACGTGGCGAGAGTACCTCGCTTGGTGTGGGAGCGACCCCAACCCGACGACACTTCGCGACCAGCTCCGTGAGGACTGTCGACTGGCCGACGTACATTGGTCGACGAGGAGGGCCATCGACCGAAGTCTGGGAACCACGTGGTTCCCGTTCTTCGAGCAGTTGTACCGCCAGACCATTACGGGCGGCCGTGATGTTCTTTTTCCCCTGAGTCAGGCGAAGAGAGACCGGACTCGCATCCTCCCGTTCCACGATTACGCTCCGGCGACCAACGAGTTGAGCGTGGTCGTTGAGGGATTCCCGGGAGCGACGCTCGCGAACTACGGCCTGCCATCGACAGGCTACAAGCACAAGGGCTGTGCTGCCGAGGAGCAACGCAGGCTCATCGTGGATTCCCTGATTGGACTCGGGATCCCGATCAGCGACACGGACGCGTCAACGGCAGCCCAGGACGCCGAGGGTGACGCTGTAGACGCATTGGTTCTACTCTGCGCAGCTTGGAATGCGAGCCGTCGGGAAGCCGACTGGCGGGACGGAGTTGGAGAGCACTCAGCCATCGAGGGCTGGTTCTTCGACTGATGAGTGGGCGAACGTAGCGCCGATTCTTCCGGAGCCGGTTTAGGCAGTTGATTGGATTCCAGTCCAAAAGAGGGAGCGAACGAGGGAGTCGCGGTCTCCGATAGCACCATAAAGATCGCTAGATGAGTCACTTACAGGGATAAGGCGATCATCAGCACCTGAGCGACTACTGGGACATGGACCACCCGTTCGAGCGGCGACACCGTCGTCGCCCCGGACCCCGACGCCGTGAGCTCGATCAACCCGCGGCTGCGCGCCGACGAGGTGCGCAAGGTGATCACCGGCATTCCCAGGAAGACGGGCGTCGTGTACACCCTCGACCGCGAAACCGGGGAGTTCCTCTGGGCCACGCCGACGGTCGCCCAGAACCTCATCAGCGACATCGACGGTACCGCCGGCAAGGTCACCGAGAACCCCGAGGTGGTCTTCAGCGCGTACAGGCAGCAGATCCTGAACAACCTGTTCGTGTTCGCGCTCCCTTGAACCGGTAGCGCGTCGACCACCGCGGCGCCCCGGTGGTCAGGCGCCGGCCTTCGGAGCGTCGAACACGGCCGTCACGTCCGCGGCGAATCCCTCCAGAAGCCGTGACCCGGCGGAGTCGCCCGCGGCGAACACGCCGTGCTCGACGTAGGCGTCGCCCTCCAGCGCGAGCACGATGATCGTCTCGTCACGGGGATCGACGATCCAGTACTCCGGAATGCCCGCCTCGGCGTAGTCGGCGCGCTTCTCGACCAGGTCCCGGTCCGGATCGTCGGGGCTCACGACCTCGACCACGAGATCCGCGCCCAGCCAGTAGCGGTCCCGGCACCGGGCGTCGGCGCGATCGCGGAGAAGCAGCAGATCGGGCTCGCGGAACTTGCCCTCGCGGATACGCATGCGCAGGGCCGAGACCATCACGACGCCGCCGCGCGGGGTGAGAAACTCGTAGAGGAGTCGATAGAGCGCGAGGAGGACGGCCTGGTGGGTGAACGTCGGCATCGGGAGTTCCTGCACGTGGCCGTCCGTAAACTCGATCAGGCGATTGCAGCGATCCGTGAGCCACAGGTACTCCTCGTCGCTCCAGCCTCCCTGCGGCGGCAGCACCTCGCGCAGGAGCGCGTGCAGGGCGTCCTGCGAGGTGGCCGACGGCATCATCGACGGGCTGCTGGCAGCCATGCACTCATCCTGCCACATCCGGCCGAATACGACCAAAGCACCGTTCGCCCGGTTCGAGGCTGATCAGGGATACGTGTAGGCGCCCTGGAGCCCCAGCGGCAGGCCGAGCATCCAGTAGCCGACCAGGAACAGGGTCCAGGTGACCAGCAGCACCACGCAGTAGGGCAGCATCAGCGACACGACGGTGCCGATGCCGGTGGACCTGACGTACCGCTGGCTGAAGACCACGACCAGCGGGAAGTACGGCATCAGCGGGGTGACGATGTTGGTCACGCTGTCGCCCACCCGGTAGGCGGCCTGGGTGAGCTCGGGGGCGATGCCGAGCCCCATCAGCATCGGCACGAAGATGCTCGACAGCAGCGCCCACTTGGCCGAGGCCGAGCCGACGAACAGGTTGACGACCGCGGTCAGCAGCACGATGCCGACCACCGTCACCTGGGCGGGCAGGTCGAGGTCGCGCAGGAAGTTGGCGCCCTTGAGCGCGATCAGCAGGCCGACGTTGGAGTTGTTGAACGCGGCGATGAACTGCGCGGCGAAGAAGGCCATCACCAGGTAGTAGGCCATCGTGCCCATGGCGGCGGTCATGCCCGCGACGATGTCGCGATGGGTCTTGACGGTGCCGGCGACGTAGCCGTGCACGACCCCCGGAATCAGGAACAGGAGGAAGATGAGGGGCACCATCATCCCCATCAGCGGGGCCGCGAAGCTGGTCAGCGAGCCGTCCGGTCCGCGCAGCGGCGATCCGGCCGGCAGGGCCGCCAGCGCCAGCAGCAGCAGTCCCGCGACCAGCGCCCCGACGCCGGCCGCGAAGCCGCGGCGGTCCCGGTCGGTCAACTCGTCCATCTTCGGCATCTCCGCCGGGTCGCCGTCGATGGGCGTCGCCTGCAGGCGCGGCTCGATCACCCGGTCGGTCAGATACCACCCGACGCCGATGACCAGCAGCGAGGAGACGGCGGTGAACCCCAGGTTGCTCAGCGGGTTGACCATGCGTTCGGGGTCGAGAATCTGCGCGGCCTGCTGCGTGAAGCCCTGCAGCAGCGGGTCGATGCCGGAGGGTATGAAGTTGGCCGAGAACCCGCCCGAGACCCCGGCGAAGGCGGCCGAGATGCCGGCCAGGGGATGCCGGCCGGCCGCATAGAAGATGACCCCGCCGAGCGGGATGACCAGCACGTAGCCGGCGTCCGCCGCGCTGTGGCTGACGATCGCCGCGAGAATCAGCATCGGGGTCAGCAGGCTGCGCGACGTGAAGCCCAGCAGCAGCTTCAGGCCGGCGTTGATGAAGCCGGTCTTCTCGGCGACCCCTACGCCGAGCAGCGCCACCAGCACCACGCCCAGCGGTGCGAACCCGGTGAAGGTGGGCACCAGTTGCACCAGGAAGGTGGTCAGGGCGGCGCCCGTCAACTGGTTGGCGATGCGCAGCGGCTCGCCGGTGCGCGGGTCCGTCTCGGCGAACTCGATCGGCGCGAGCAGCGCGGAGGCGACCCAGGTCAGCAGCAGCAGCAGCAGGAACAGCATCGCCGGGTCCGGCAGTCGGTTGCCGGCTGCCTCTATGCCGTTGAGGACGCGGGAGACGAAGCCCCCGTTCCGGTCGGCCGCTTTCCGCTGCTTGTCGGACTGTGCCTTCGCCATGGCTTACCTCGTCAGGTCAGGAAGCGGCGGGCCCGGACTGCAACCAGCGCCGGACCACCCGGTTCCACCACATGTACGCGCCGGTGACGAACAGCGCGGGCGGCACGAGACCCGCCAGCGCCCAGATCGCCTTGGTGGTGTCGTTGCAGAGCGACCCGCAGCCCGGGATCCCCCGGCCACCGAGCCGGCCGAAGTGCAGGTAGGCGAGCCAGTACATCACCTGGTCGCCGACCCGCTCCTCGAAGCTGGTCGGATCGAACGGCTCCAGGTAGTCGACCACCGCCATGAACGGGGCCGGGTACGACAGGTAGGCCCCCGTGACCGCCCACATGAACAGGAACGGCCAGCACCAGAACCCGAACGCACTGTGGAAGTGCCAGTTGAAGCGCTTCCAGTCCGCCCGCAGGTCCATGGTCAGGCTGCGCCGCCAGCGCCGGATGCCGGGCCACCAGATCACGGCCCCGGTCAGCGACAGCACGAGCAGGAAGACCGCGCCGACGCCGTTCACCCGCCGGCCGGTCGTTCCCGCCAGGAGGTTGTCGTGCAGGTCCAGCGTCCACGCGGTGATGCGGTAGCCCAGCGGCAGCGGATCTCCGAGATCCTCGCCCGTGAACGGGTCGAAGAGCCGCCGTATCCGGTCGCCGTCGCGCGCCAGGGTGATCCGGACGGCATGGTTCGGGGTCTCTCCCGGCCGCACTTCCTGCACTTCGTGGCCGGGCCAGGCCTGCCGGGCGGCACGCTCGAGGGCATCCTCGCCGAGTGACGCGCCCGCGCCGTCCACGATGACCGGCTGCGGCGAGAAGGCGATGTACAGCTCGTTCCGATAGACCAGCACGCTCCCGGTCACGCAGATCACGAACACGTAGGCGCCCAGACCGATGCCGGTCCACAGGTGCACCTGAAAAAGGACCTTGCGGAGCCGCACGCTCTGCGGCGCCTGCACCCAACGCGACCACGCATTCCCCATGACGCTTCGACCGTTCGCACGCGAGGACCCGGCGCCGGCCGCGTGCCGGCAGTCGATAGGATACCGCGTACCGGGTTGTCGTCGGCGCCGGCTCGGAACGCCTGACCCGAGGGATACCGGGCGGCAATCGTAACCCACGGCGACAATTGCCGGGCCAGAAGCTTGCGCCGCAGAACGTTGCGGAGCGAAGTTCTGCGGCGCAAGGTCGTAGAGCGGGGGAGATGGGCCGAGCCGGCGAAGCGTTTCGGGGCGCTACCGGTCGCAAGCACGCGAGTACACGACCACGTGCATCGCCTCGATCTCTTCTCGCCGCACCACACGCGTGGTGTGGGCCGGATTGTACGGTCGGAGAATGCAGCCGCCCCTGCACGCGTGCATCAGCCTGACCAGGCGCTCGCCGGACGCCAGTTGGCAATAGACCTCGTCGCCGTCGAGCACCTCCAGTTCGGGCGACACGATCGCGATCATGTTCGGCCGGTACGCAGGAAGCATCGCGTCGCCGAGAATCTCGACCCCGTAGGCCTGCGGATCGCCGAGGTCTCCGGGGCGGGACAACCACCGCAGTATCTCCGGCCTTCCCTGCGCGCGTTTGCTCCGCGTCGTGACTTCATCCGGCGGCACATCGCCCTCTGCAACCACCGCGATGTCGGGCAGGGTCATGGCCGGAACCGCTCCGATGCGGTCGTAGTCCGCGTCGATGCCGGCGAGCAGTGCGTCCACCGAGCAACGAAACACCTTGGCGATCTTGACCAGGCTGGAGATTTCGAGCGAGGAGTAGCGATCGTTCTCCCAGTCCGACACCTGGGGTTGGGGGATGCCGAGCATCTCCGCCAACGCCTTCTGCGTCCGCAGGCCCGTCACCGCCCGCAATCGTCTGATGTTCCTTCCCAGCGACACTGCCAGCCCCGCTCACGCCAATCGCCGCCGCTACCGGCGGAATGCTACACAGCGGTCGTGACTGTGGCGTGATCTTTCAGCGCAGTTTTGTGGCACTATCATGACTTTCGACAAGAAATGCACCGTCCGAGGCGCCATGGCTCGATGCGGGCGCGGTGCGAATCGGCATCTCCATCGAGCGGAAGCATGGCGCGGCCGAGCCGGGGCCCACCCCGGTCCGGCAAGGGTGGCCCTTGAAGAGCTCCGACGCACTGCGACGGGAGAACGAGGCGCTACGGGGCCGCATCTCCCGGTTGCACGAGGCCGTTCTGCGCATCAGCGGCAGCCTCGACCCGGCCACCGTCCTGCAGCAGGCCGTCGACAGCGCGCGCGCGCTGACCGGCGCCCGCTACGGTGTGATAGCCACCGTCGACGACCGGCGGGCCCGCGACTTCGTCAGCTCCGGCTTCACGGCCGAAGAACACCGGCGACTCGCAGACTGGCCCGGCGGGCGGCGGCTCTTCGAGCACCTGCGCGACCTGCCGCCAGCGGTGCGGTCGTCGGACTTCCCCGCCTACGTCCGGTCGCTGGGAATCCCGGCCGGTCCGCTGCCGGCCGTGTCGATGCTCGCAACGCCGATGCGCCATCGGGGCGAGCACGTCGGCAACCTCTTCCTCGGGCACGAGGCAGGCGGGCGGGAGTTCACGGGTGAGGACCGGGAAGTCCTCGTGCTGTTCGCGTCGCACGCGGCGACGGCGATCGCCAACGCGCGCAGGCACCGGAACGAGCAGCGGGCCCGGGCCGACCTGGAAACCCGGATCGAGACCTCGCCGGTGGGCGTCGCGGTACTCGACGCCGGGACGGGAGAGCCGGTGTCGTTCAATCAGGAGGCGAGGCGGATTGTCGACCGACTGGGCCCGCCGGACCAATCCCCGGGGGATCTGCTGCGGACGATGACGTGCCGGCTCGCCGATGGACGCGACATCGCCCTCGACTCCCTGGCGCCGTTGTCGAGCAACGCCCGGATCATGCGCGCCGAGGAGATCGTGCTGTCGGTCCCCGACGGCCGCAGCGTGAGGTTGCTGGTGAACGCCACGCCGATTCGCTCCGCGGACGGCGCGATCGAATCGGTGGTCGCCACCCTGCAGGACCTGACGGCGCTGAGCGAGCTGGAGCGGTTGCAGGCGGAGTTCCTGGGCATGGTCAGCCACGAGCTGCGCGCGCCGCTGACCTCGATCAAGGGCTCGGCCGCCGCTCTGCTGCGCCCCTCGCCGGCGCTGGACCCCGCCGAGCTGCGCGAGTTTCACCGGATCATCGACGAGCAGACCGACCATATGCTCGGCCTGATCGGCGATCTGCTGGACGCGGGACGCATCGAGGCAGGCACGCTGTCGGTCGCTCCGGAGCCGTCGGACGTGGCCGGCCTGGTGGACCGGGCGAGAAGCACCTTCCTCAGCGGCGGCGGCAGGCAGGCCGTGCGCATCGACCTGCCCGCGGACCTGCCCCGGGTGATGGCCGACCGGCGGCGCATCGTCCAGGTGCTGAACAACCTGCTCTCCAACGCATCGCGGCATTCTCCCGATGTGTCGCCCATCCGCGTCGCCGCGGCGCCGGATGGCGTTCACGTGGCGATCTCGGTGTCGGACGAAGGCCAGGGCGTGCCTCCCGAGCAGTTGCCGCACCTGTTCCGCAAGCACGCCGTTGCCCGCGGCGACCGGGACCGCGGGGCCGGCGGATACGGCCTGGGACTGGCCATCTGCAAGGGGCTGGTGGAGGCGCATGGCGGCCGCATCCGGGCCGAGAGCGGCGGCCCCGGCCGGGGAACGCGGTTCACGTTCACGATTCCGGTCGCCGAAGAGGCGGACGGCGCCGCCGCGACCGGCGCGGCCGCAAGCCGCTCGCACGCGCCGGCGGAACAGCGAGAGCGACCGCGCATCCTGGTGGTCGATGACGACCCGCAGACGCTGCGCTGCGTACGGGACGCGCTCGTCCCCGCCGGCTTCTCCCCGATCCTGACCGGCGACCCGCGGGAGCTGTCGGACCTGATGACCACGCACCAGCCTCGATTGGTCCTGCTGGACCTGGTGCTGCCGGGAACCGATGGCATCGAGTTGATGCAGAGCATCCCCCGTCTCGCCGATCTGCCGGTCATCTTCGTATCCGGCTACGGAAGGGACGAGACGATCGCCAGGGCCCTGGAGCTCGGCGCCGACGACTACATCG
>WTGR01000544.1 GCA_011523485.1 Acidobacteriota bacterium | reverse complement strand
GCTCAGCGCGCTGACCTCGACCGATTCCGCCGGCGCGCGGCGCATGTGCCTGCTGTTGGCCGACTTCTTCCGCAACAGCGTCCGCCTCGGTGCGCGGGACCGGATACTGCTCGAACAGGAAATGGACATGGTCCGCGCGTATCTGGACATCGAGAAGGTGCGTTTCGGTGCGCGTCTGGCCGCCGACGTCGTACTGGAACCTGGATGCGGGGGTTGCGCGATTCCGCCGTTGGTTCTCCAGCCGCTGGTCGAGAACGCCGTGCGCCACGGCATCCACTCGCTGGTCGACGGCGGCGTCGTGGCGGTGACGGCGCGGTGCGATGCGCGGTTCGTATACCTGCGCGTCCGGAATCCGGTCGACACGGAAGCCGCGCCGCGGGCCGGCGCGGGGGTCGGACTCGACAACGTGAGGCGTCGGCTCGCCGCCGCTTTCGGCGGCGGGAGCGAGACCCGCTGGCGGCTCCAGAACGACTTGTTCCTGGTGGATATCCGCATTCCGCGGGAGGACGGGGTTCGGGAGCGAACGGCATGACGGCGCCGCCGCGGCGTATCCGCGCGGTGGTGGTGGACGACGAGGCGCTGTCGCGCGCCCTGATCCTGGAGTACCTCGCGGAGCACCCGGACGTGGAAGTGGTCGGTGAATGCGCCAACGGGTTCGAGGCGGTTCGGGCGGTCACCGATCTCGGGCCCGACCTGCTCTTTCTCGACGTGCAGATGCCGAAGCTGGACGGGTTCGAGGTGCTCGAGCTCGTCGGCGCGGACGTCGACGTGATCTTCGTGACCGCCTACGACACCTACGCGCTGCGGGCTTTCGAGGTCCACGCCGTCGACTACCTCCTGAAGCCGTTCGGGGCCGGGCGCTTCGCCGAGGCGCTCGACGAGGCCCGGGCGAGGCTTGCGCGCGCGGCGCGGGCGCCGGTCTCCCAGGTGGTGGCCGGCGCGCAGCGGGACGGCGCCCACCGCGAGCGCGTCCTGATCCGCTCGGGCGCGCAGGTGGAGGTCGTTCCGGTCGGACGCATCGACTACGTCCTGGCCCGGGACGACTACGTCGGGGTCGTGGTCGGTGGCCGGGAACTGCTGAAGCAGCAGACGCTGGCGGACCTGGCGGCTCAACTGGATCCGGAACGCTTCGTGCGTATCCACCGCTCGTGCGTCCTCAACCTCGATCGGCTGGCCCGGCTGGAGGCGGCCACGCGGCAGAGCCATGTCGCCGTGCTGAAGGACGGCACGCAACTGCCCGTCAGCCGGAGCGGTTACGCCAGGCTGAACGAGCTGCTCCGGTAGTCTCCGGGGGCTGTCGTGCTACGGCGCCGCCCAGCCGGCCCGCAGCGCCGTGCGGTCCACTGCCGATCCGCCGAGGTAGACGTCCGCGATGCGTCGCGTGTTCGTGATGTCGTCCAGCGGGTTCGCGTCGAGCACGATGAAGTCGGCGCGGGCGCCGGGTGTCAGGCGGCCCGAGTCGTCGAATCCCAGGCGGTCCGCCGAGCGGCTGGTCGCGGTCACGATGGCATCCATCGGGCTCAACCCGGCCGCCACCATCAGCTCCAGCTCGCGGTGCGCCGAGAAGCCGTAGAAGTGATCCTGGACGCCGGAGTCCGAGCCGAGGACGAGCGACGCGCCGGCGGCATGGAGCTTCGCCAGGCTGCGCTCCATCTGCTCGTACGAGCAGATGGAGCGCAGCCTGGCGAAGCTCCATGCCGCCGGCGCGTCGCTCGTCCTCGGCTCGGACTCCGGCGTCCAGGATCACTTCTACGGCTTCTCGGCGCACCGCGAGCTGGAGCTGATGGTGGCGGCCGGGTTGAGCCCGATGGATGCCATCGTGACCGCGACCAGCCGCTCGGCGGACCGCCTGGGATTCGACGACTCGGGCCGCCTGACACCCGGCGCCCGCGCCGACTTCATCGTGCTCGACGCGAACCCGCTGGACGACATCACGAACACGCGACGCATCGCGGACGTCTACCTCGGCGGATCGGCAGTGGACCGCACGGCGCTGCGGGCCGGCTGGGCGGCGCCGTAGCACGACAGCCCCCGGAGACTACCGGAGCAGCTCGTTCAGCCTGGCGTAACCGCTCCGGCTGACGGGCAGTTGCGTGCCGTCCTTCAGCACGGCGACATGGCTCTGCCGCGTGGCCGCCTCCAGCCGGGCCAGCCGATCGAGGTTGAGGACGCACGAGCGGTGGATACGCACGAAGCGTTCCGGATCCAGTTGAGCCGCCAGGTCCGCCAGCGTCTGCTGCTTCAGCAGTTCCCGGCCACCGACCACGACCCCGACGTAGTCGTCCCGGGCCAGGACGTAGTCGATGCGTCCGACCGGAACGACCTCCACCTGCGCGCCCGAGCGGATCAGGACGCGCTCGCGGTGGGCGCCGTCCCGCTGCGCGCCGGCCACCACCTGGGAGACCGGCGCCCGCGCCGCGCGCGCAAGCCTCGCCCGGGCCTCGTCGAGCGCCTCGGCGAAGCGCCCGGCCCCGAACGGCTTCAGGAGGTAGTCGACGGCGTGGACCTCGAAAGCCCGCAGCGCGTAGGTGTCGTAGGCGGTCACGAAGATCACGTCGACGTCCGCGCCGACGAGCTCGAGCACCTCGAACCCGTCCAGCTTCGGCATCTGCACGTCGAGAAAGAGCAGGTCGGGCCCGAGATCGGTGACCGCCCGAACCGCCTCGAACCCGTTGGCGCATTCACCGACCACTTCCACGTCCGGGTGCTCCGCGAGGTACTCCAGGATCAGGGCGCGCGACAGCGCCTCGTCGTCCACCACCACCGCGCGGATACGCCGCGGCGGCGCCGTCATGCCGTTCGCTCCCGAACCCCGTCCTCCCGCGGAATGCGGATATCCACCAGGAACAAGTCGTTCTGGAGCCGCCAGCGGGTCTCGCTCCCGCCGCCGAAAGCGGCGGCGAGCCGACGCCTCACGTTGTCGAGTCCGACCCCCGCGCCGGCCCGCGGCGCGGCTTCCGTGTCGACCGGATTCCGGACGCGCAGGTATACGAACCGCGCATCGCACCGCGCCGTCACCGCCACGACGCCGCCGTCGACCAGCGAGTGGATGCCGTGGCGCACGGCGTTCTCGACCAGCGGCTGGAGAACCAACGGCGGAATCGCGCAACCCCCGCATCCAGGTTCCAGTACGACGTCGGCGGCCAGACGCGCACCGAAACGCACCTTCTCGATGTCCAGATACGCGCGGACCATGTCCATTTCCTGTTCGAGCAGTATCCGGTCCCGCGCACCGAGGCGGACGCTGTTGCGGAAGAAGTCGGCCAACAGCAGGCACATGCGCCGCGCGCCGGCGGAATCGGTCGAGGTCAGCGCGCTGAGC
>WTGR01000613.1 GCA_011523485.1 Acidobacteriota bacterium | reverse complement strand
CGCTGTCCGAGATCGGCGTCGTGCTGCTGCTGTTCGAGATCGGCCTCGAGCTGTCGCTCTCCGACGTGCTGCGCTGGGGCCGGTCGGTCGCGATCGCCGGCGGGGCGCAGATGGCCGGCATGCTGGGGCTGGCGGTCGCCGCCGGGACGGCCCTGGACATCCCGCCGGGGCGGGTGCTCTTCTACGGCGCCCTGGTTGCGATGTCGTCCACCGCGGCGGTGACGAAGCTGTATGCGGACCGGGGCGAGCTCGACACGCCGCACGGGCGGGAGGCGGTGTCGATCCTGCTCTTCCAGGACCTCTGCATCGTCCCGATCATGGCGCTGCTCCCCCTGCTCGCCGGGACCGGCGGCCGGCCGGGCGCGCCGTCGGTCTGGATGCAACTGCTGGTCAGCCTCGGTGCGATGGTCGCGCTGGTGGTCGGGGGGCGGTTCGCGGTGCGCTGGACGCTCGATCGGGTGGTGTCCGAGCGGAACCGCGATCTCTTCACCCTCTGCGTCGGCTTCTTCGCGATCGGCACGGCGCTGGTGAGCGCCGCAGCCGGTTTCTCGCTCGCCATCGGGGCGTTTCTGGCGGGGCTGATCATCTCCGAGTCGGAGTACGGCCAGCAGGCGCTCTCCGACGTCATTCCGTTCCGCGTGCTGTTCAGCGGCGTCTTCTTTACGTCGATAGGCATGCTGCTCGACCTGTCGCTGCTCGTCGAACGGCCGCTGGTCGTCGTCGGTGCGGCGGTCTCGATCGTCGCCCTGAAGACCGTCGTCGCGACCGGCGCGATCTTGCTCCGCGGCCGGCCGCTCGACATCTCCCTCCGGAGCGGCCTGGGGCTGGCGCAGGTCGGCGAGTTCTCGTTCGTGCTGGCCGCCGCCGGGCTGCCGCTGGGCCTGTTCGCCGGCGACGACTACCAGACCTTCCTGTCGGTGGCCGCGCTGTCGCTCATGGCGACGCCGTTCCTCATCGGATCCGCCCGCCGCGTGGCGGAGTTCGCGGCGACGCGGCTCGCGGGCGCCGCCCGGCGCGCGGCGGCTGCCGACGCGGACGACGGCGACCTGGAAGCGGCTGGCTTCCGCGACCACGCCGTCGTCATCGGCTACGGCCTGGCGGGACGCTACCTCGCCCGCATGCTGCGCGCGGCGGGGATTCGTTGCGCCGTCATCGACCAGAACCTGGAGCTCGTGCGACAGGCGCGCACCGATGGGGTACCGGCCGTCTACGGCGACGGCACGCGGCACGCGCTGCTCGAGCGCGTTGCGGGAGCCCACGCCCGCATCATCGTCTTCGCTATTCCCTCCTCGATGGAGGAACGCCGGGGCGTCGCCGCGGCGCGCGACCTGGCGCCCGCCGCCCGCATCGTCGTTCGCACCCGCTACGTGCGCGCCATCGACGAGCTCCAGCGGCTGGGCGCCGACGCCGTGGTGGTCGAGGAGTTCGAGGCGTCGCTGGAGCTGTTCAAGCGGGCGCTGGAGGGTTACGAGATTCCGGCCGGCCGGATCGCGCACGAGCTGGATGCGGTACGCAGCGAGCACTACGGGCTCCTGCGCGGGACCGCCGCCCCGGACCTCGCGCTGGACACGCTCCAGCACCTCGGCATCCACGACGCGCTCGAGCTGGTAGAGGTCGAGGACGGTTCGCCGGCCATCGGCGAGAACGCGCGTACGCTGGACCTCCGGCGGCGGACGGGCGCCATCCAGGTGGCCGTGGTGCGAGACGGCGCGCCGATCTACCGCCGCGACGACGCGTTCCGCTACGCGCCGGGCGATACCGCGATCCTCGTGGGCGACCGGGAGGCGTTGGGCACGGCGGCCGCCTTGTTCCGCGGCGTGGCTCCTTGACGGCGGCCGTGCTTGGACGCCCGCGGCGCACCGTCGTGGCGGCGCGGATCGGTGGTTGTGATTGCGCTGCGTCCGGACGAGGATCGCCTACCACGTTCAGTTCCCGGCACGTTCGCTTTGCTGCGGATCAGCCGCAGGGCGGGACACGCTGCGTTCTTCCTTCATCTGCTCCCACTCGTCGAGCGACCGGGGCCAGTCGCCCTTGAGCAGCCGCGACATCGCGCGGTCGGCGAGCAGCTTGCCGCCGGTCTGGCAGGCGGGGCAGTAGTTCGACTCGTTGCTCGCGTAGACGATGCGCTGCACGGGCGACCCGCACGCCGGGCACGGCTTGTCGTAGCGGCCGTGGACGGCCATGTCGGGATGGAACGCCGTCACCTGTTCCGGGAACCGGTCGCCGGTTTCCCGCCGCAGCCGCTCCGTCCAGGCCCGCAGGGTCGTCCGCGCCGCTTCGTGCAGCCGGGCGATCTCCGGCGCGGTCAGGCGGTGCGTCAGCTTGACCGGCGAGAGGCCGGCGGCGTGCAGAATCTCGTCGGAGTAGGCGTTGCCGATGCCGGAGAAGAGGCGCGGGTCGGTCAGGCTCCGCTTGAGCGTATGGTTCTCGCGCACGAGCGCGTCCCGGAAGGCGTCGGGATCGCAGGCGAGCACCTCGATGCCGCCGCGATCGTGTTCGCGCAGGCCGGCGCGCCCCGCCACCAGGTGCAGCGCGGCGCGCTTGATGGAGCCGGCCTCGGTCAGCAGCAGGGTGCCGCCGGAGAAGTCGAACGCGGCGAGGCCGAGCTTGCGCGGGATCCGCGTCCCGCGGTCGCGCCACCGCAGGCGGCCGGCGATCATCAGGTGCAGAACGAGGAACAGCTCGCCGGACAGGCCGATGACGACGCGCTTGCCGAGGCGCTCGACGGTGCGCACCGCCCGTCCTTCCACGGCGTCGAGGGGCGGCGCGACGGAGCGGAGAACGAACGGACGCAGCAGCCGGACACGCTCGATCCGTTCCCCGACGAGGCGCGCCGCGAGGCACTCGACGTAGACCTCCACATCGGGAAGCTCCGGCATGTGCGCAGTGTATGATGCTCGCGCCAATCACCATGGAGTACCGGATCCGCGAGTACGGGTTGCAGCAGGGCGCGCTGGAAATCGAGTACATCGAGGAGTACTTCGGCGAGTTCCCGAGCAGAAAGACGGCGACCGAGGTGGTGCGGCGGCTCGACGAGCGCGATCACCAGATCCTGATGGCGGAGGCGCCGTTGCCCGACGATCCCGGCACGGTGGTGCCGGTCGCCTACAAGGTCTCGCACGAGATCCGCATCCACGAGACGGAGCCGAAGCTGGCCGATCTGGTGGCCCGGCTCCAGCCGACCGTCGAGTTCCAGGATCGCAAGGTGCTCTACAACTGGCTCGGCGGGACGCGCCGCGACTGGCGGGGGCGGGGGTTCTTCCGGGCCCTCACCGAGGAGCAGGAGGCGTGGGCCCACGACAACGGGTTCAGCGAGATCGTCGTCA
>WTGR01000642.1 GCA_011523485.1 Acidobacteriota bacterium | reverse complement strand
CTCGTACTCCGCGTCGAGCGGGAAGTGATGGCGCACGGCGAGGCCGCCGCGGGAGCCGAACGGCAGGTCGTCGCTGACTCGCCCGTCCTGGGCGAGCAACGGCGACGTCTTGTAGATGGCGGTGGCCGGGCGGAGCGTCGGGTCCCCGACCGCCTGGCGGCTGATCTTCGCGGCGGCCAGCAGGTAGCGTTCGAGCAGCCCCGGGGAGACCGACAGCACGTCGCCGATGTTGTCGAAGCCGTAGCCCGACTCGTCCGCGGGCAGCAGGGTCCGGCCGTCGACCTCCAGCGCCAGCAGGTCACGGATGGCGTTGGCGTACTCCGTGCGGTTCAACCGTTGCACCGCAGGCCGGCCCGGATCGGGAATGAGGTCCGCGGCGCGGTCGAGAGCCGTCTCGAAGTAGCCGACGATACCGGCGTAGGTGGCCGCGTCCGGACGTGGCCGCGGCGCCGGCGGCATCATCCCGGTGCGGAGCTTCCGGAGCACCTTCTCCCAGATCTCCGGGGCCTCGGCGACCTGCCCGGGATCGACCGTATCCAACGCCAGGCCGGCCGTCCGCAGCCGCTCGTTGTGACAGGTGACGCAGTAGCGGTCGAGCAGGGCGCGTGCCTCCGTGGCCGTCGCCCGAGCGCCGGCGTCGCTTTGCGCCCGAGCCGGGCTCGTCATCGCCAGGCACAGGATGCCGGCAACGCTTGCGGCGACCACCGCCCGCCCGGTCAGTGGCGTCGTCTCCATCATCCTGTTCCCGATGTCAGGGGCGCGGCGCGTTGGGGGCATTCTCGTCACCGTAGTTCGTGAGCCCGAAGGTCAACTGGATGCCGGCCTGCGGGTCGGCCCCCAACTCCCGCAGCCGCGTCGCCGCCTCGGCGTGCCGCACGAAGGTCGTGCAACAGATCAGGTGCCCCTCCGCGAGACGCAGCGGCGTCTGCTCGGCGGCGTTGAGGGCGTCGATGCGCGCGCCGTTGTCGACGAGGAAGTCGATGACCGGCGTTGCGTTGTGGTAGGCGGCCGCGTGCAGGGCGGTCTCGCCGTGTTCGTTGGCGGCGTCGATGTCGAGGCCGAGCTCCAGCCCGGCGGCCAGCGCCGCGACCGCCTTCTCCTCGGTCCAGTCGTAGTAGGTGATGTCGGTCGCGGCCCGCTTGCCGAGCCCCGCCGCGAGCATCAGGGCAGTCGTTCCATCGTCGGTCGTCAGACGCGGGTCGGCCCCGGCCGCGGCCAGCAGGCGCATCATCCGCGCGTCGGCGGACTTGGCGGCGACGAGGAACGGCGTCGAGCCGATCTGGGTCAGCCGACCCGAGCCGGGCGACGTGAAGACGCCGATCTCGAAGGAGTTCGTGAGCCGCTGCGGCCGTTCCAGGCGGGCGTTCGGATCCGCGCCCCGGGCCAGCAGCGCCGCGGCGACGGCCGGACTGCCGGTGGCGCTCGCCAGATGCAGTGCCGTGAACCCGGCTGCGGCAGGATTCGGGTCGGCCCCCGCGTCGAGCAGGAGGAGGGCCAACTCGTCGTGGCGCTTGATCAGCGCGAGCATCACGGCGGTGACCCCGTCGGGCGCCGCGTCGTCGACGTCGGCGCCGGCGGCCAGCAGCACGCGCACGATCCGCTGATCCCCGGCCAGGATCGCGTAGAGCAGCGGCGTGAATCCGCCCTCGGCCCGCGGCGGGTCCCGATCCCCGTCCCGCGGCAGCACCGCCGGGTTGACCGCCTCGAACCGACTCAGCACCCGCGCCTCGCGCACGATCGCTCGGGCGGGCGGCGTGTGGACGGCGGTGCGCGCATGCAGGTCCGCGCCAATCTCGGCGAGCAGGTTCACCGCCTGCCCGTGGCGCTCCGCGACCGCCCACATCAGCGCCGTGTGCCCGCCGCGGGTCGTAGCGTCGATGTCGGCTCCCGCCGCGATCAGACGGCGCAGCACGGTCGCGTTGCCCGAACGCGCGGCCATCATGAGCGCGGTCCCGCCCGCCGGCCGGGCCGCATTCGGATCCGCTCCGGCCTGGAGGAGCCGTTCCACCATCGGCACGCTGCCGTTCTGGCTGGCGAGCATCAATGGCGTCACGCCCAGGTAGTTGGCGGCGTTCGCATCGGCGCCGGCGGCCAGCAGCAGACCGGCTGTGGCGAGATCGTCCCAGTGGACCGCCCATGCCAGCGCCGTCGCTCCATCGGCCTGCGGCGCATCGACCTCGATCCCCTGGTGGAGCAACTCTCGCACCGTTTCGATCTCCCGGCGCTGCGCGGCGCTGGCGAGCCGCCGGTCGACCAGGACGGCGCCGCCGGAAGCCTGCTGCGCCGAAGGCTCGACCGGGACAGGCGCGCCGCCGGGGCGAACGGGAACGACGCCGCCGGCAGTCAGCGCGGGTGCGTTCGTCGCCGTCAACAGGACGCAGATGGCCGGCGCGAGCGCATGAAAGCGCATGTTCATGGCGTGACCGGCATGCTACCGCACCACGGACGCAAGTTCCAGCCGGCAGAGCAGCGTACCTCGAAGGCAGCCGGCCTCTCGCGGACTGCCGGGACCGGCGGCGTATCCGAAGCCGGCCGCGGACGGGGCGTCCCCGCATGGATCTGTCGCGCCCCGCTCGTCAGGGGGGCTGCGATATACTGAACCTTGGTTTCGGCGTCTCCGTAGCAGGTAGTGAGGATTCGCACCATGACGATTTCCAGACTGATTGTTTTCTGCGGCCTTGCCGCGCTCATCGCGCTCGCGATGCCGCTTCCCGTGTCCGCCGGCGAGGTGCCCGACGACCCGACGTTCAGCCGGGATATCGCACCCATCCTGCAGCGGAGCTGCCAGAAGTGCCACCGGCCGAACTCCCTCGCGCCGATGTCGCTCATCGCCTACGAAGAGGTGCGACCGTGGGCGCGAGCCATCAAGTTCCGTACGGGGTTGCGCGACCAGCCGGGCGTCATGCCGCCGTGGTACATCGAGAAGAACATCGGCATCCAGCGGTTCAAGGACGACTGGTCGCTGAGCGACGACGAGATCGCGACGATAGCCCGTTGGGCGGACCACGGGGCGCCGCAGGGTGACCCGGCCGACATGCCGGAGCCCCCGCCGTTCATCGACGTGGACGAATGGGAAATCGGCGACCCCGATCTGATCGTCTCGTCACCGACGTTCGAGATCGCGGGCGACGCGCCCGACTGGTGGGGCAGCCTTGGCGAGGTCGAGAGCGGGTTGACCGAGGACCGCTACGTGGCGGCTATCGAGTACAAGGAGCGCAACGATCTGCAGCGCGGCGTGCGGTCGGATACCGTGGGGGGGCTGTTCGTCGTGCATCATTCGGCGCTCTACACCCTCGGACCGGACGCCGAGCCGAGCGACGTGGTGAGCTGGC
>WTGR01000257.1 GCA_011523485.1 Acidobacteriota bacterium | reverse complement strand
AACTGGCGCTCGATTTCCTCCGGCCCCTCCCGGTAGTGCACGTGCAGGTTCACCAAGCCGGGAATGATCGTCTTGCCGGTCAGGTCGAGCGTCTCTGCGCCCTCGGGCACCGGCGTCGTGTCCCGCGGTCCGGCGCTCGCGATCCGCCCGTCGCGGACGACGACCACCGAATCGGCCACCGGCGGCGCCCCGGTCGCGTCGATCAGCTGCGCCCCGACGAGCGCGAGTGCGCCCGCCTCGGCGGAAGCCGCGCCGTCATCGGGCGCCGCGCCTCCTCCGCAACCTGCGAGAATCAGGGCCAGTCCTGCCGCCAGCAGATGAAATCGCTTCATGAAGCACCTCTCGTCCCGCGGGCCGGCCGCGATGCTGGCGTGATTCTAGTATGCCCACGTCCTGAGTCCGATCCATCCGTGGCTCCAGAGATAGAGCAGGGCGACGGTACACGCCAGGCTCACGAGCTGGCCGTGCAGCCGGACGAAGCGGCCGACGCCGACGCCGCCTGCCTTGACGGGGTACGAGCGGAACGAGGCATGGAGGCTCAGCCCCGTGAGCGCCGCGAACGCGAGCGAGCCGATGAAGATGGTGAGAGACGCCCCCGACGTGGTGCCGAGATCCTGGACCGCGTCGGATAGCAGAGCGAACGACAGGAGGAACGAGACGAAGATAGAGAGCGCGGCCAGCGGGGGGAAGAGCAGCGTCCGGAGCGGGATCGCCCGCATGCCGCCGAGGACCTTGACGAGCGCCCACACGGGCGCGAAGAGCAGGGCCGAGATCAACAGCGCCAGGGTCGTCCCCGCGACCGCGAACTGGAAGAGCAGCCAGGCGCCGCCGACCCTCCTGGAGTTGCCGGCCGGTCCCCCCTGGAGGATCGGATCGCCCTCGTCGTCGACGACCCCGAACACGCGCGCCACCGGCTCGTTCTCGTACCGGAAGCCCGTCGCCGTGACCGGAACGAGCTCTCTCCCCTCGCCGCCGAGCGGCGCGATGAAGAGCTTTCCCGCGTCCAGGGTGACGTGCTGAATGGCGAAGAAGCGGCTGAGAACGTAGGTGAGCTGCTGTCTCGGCGTCACGCTCTGATACCAGCCGGTGATCGTCTGCAACTCCTCGTCCGACAGTGCCGCGACGGCGCCCCGCGGCTTCTCGAAGCCGGCGGTCAGGTGCTCTCCCAGAAGTGCCGCGATGTCCCGGATCCCGCTGCTCGGTTTGTTTATCGACACGAAGAAACCGACGCCGAGCTCGGGAGAATACGCGCTCGTCGACGCGAATCCGGTGATGCCCCCGTTGTGGCCGTGAAAGAGGTGGCCGTTCACGATCGAGGTGAAGTTGCCGAGTCCGTACCCGTAGGTGAGACCCCCGCGCGCGGCAAGCGTCGTCGTCGGCGTCTCCATCCTGCCGATGGTCTCCGGGGCGAGCAGCCGGACGCCGTCGAGCGTGCCCCGGTTGATCATCATGCGCAGATAGCGGGCCATCTCGCGCGACGAACTGTTCATTCCTCCCGAGGGTCTGACGATGATGTGGTCGTAGCCCGCCTCGCGCACCCCGTCCGCCTCGTAGCCTTTCGCCAGCAGCGCCGCGTCCCGCGGGAAACGGAAGGTCGAGCTGTCCATGCCGAGCGGCGCGAACACGTGCTCGCGGACGTAGTCCTCGAACGCTTTCCCGGCCAACTTCTCGACGACGTACGCGGCAATCGCCGGGCCGGAGTTTGAATACGACATGTGTGTGCCCGGTCGCCAGCGGCTGACGCGCGAGCCCGGGTTGTAGGCCAGACCTTCCGCCAGGGTCATGTCCGGATCGTCCACTTTCGCGTACTCGCGGAAATGGATGTCGTCGAAGCCCGCCGTGTGCTCCATGACCATGGCCACGGTGACCGGATGCGTTCTCTCCCAGCGGTTGGTGAAGGCGACCTCGGGCGCCAGCTCGCGGACCGGGGTGTCGAGATCGAGCAGACCGTCCTCGACCGCGCGCAGCACCGCGAGGGCCGTGAAGCTCTTCGAGATGGATCCGATCCGGAACAGGTGGTTCGCCGTCACCTCGACGCCGCCGGCGACGTCCGCCGTCCCGACGCCGCCGGCCCAGATCGTCCGGTCCCCGTCCACCAGCGCGACCGAAGCGCCGGGAATCCGGTTCTCGTCGAGGATCTTCCGGATCTCCGCCTTCAGGTTCTCGATGTCGACGGTCACACGCTCGGGGCCCGGATCGACGCGATCCGGCTCCTGCGCCGCGACCGAGAGCGGCAGCGCGCACGCAAGCACGAACGGGGTGGCACGGAATCCTCCCACGAGACCTCCTCCGGCGACGTCCGAGTGTCGCCGCAAGGTACCACAGCCGATCCGCCGCCGCCCTGGCGCGCGGACCACGCCCGGCGATCATCCCCATATCATTGGACGGTGGCCGAGCCGGATCCGGTCGACCGATTCCGAGATCGGTATGCCCAGCCTCGAGGCGAGGTCGCGCGGCGGGTGGAGCGCGCAGTCCTCGGGCACGAAGTCGGCCTGAACGGCTTCACGACCGTCGCCCAGGCGGAGACGCTCTGCGACGTCCTGCCGGTGACCGCCGCCGGCCGTCTCCTGGAAGTCGGCTGCGGTTACGGATGGCCCGGATTCCACATCGCGCGGCGGCACGCGTGCGACTTCGTCGGCAGCGACGTTCCGCTGGACGCGCTACGGGACGCGCGAGCGAACGCGGGAGTGCGCCGGCTTGGCGCTCGCGCGGCGTTCGTCGCCGCGGACGGCCGGGCATTGCCGTTCCCGTCCGCCGTGTTCGACGCCATCGTCCATGCTGACACGTTCTGTTGAATCCCGGACAAGCTCTCCGTGTTGAGAGAGTGCCACCGCGTCGTGAAGCCGGGAGGTCGCATTGCAGGCTACGTGATTCACACGCCGGCCGGGCTCGGTGCGGCCGACGAGCAACGAGCCCGCGAACTGGGACCCGACCATGTGACCGGCGCCGCCCTGCCGGAAGACCTGACGCGGCAGGCCGGTTTCTCGTACGTCGTCCGGGAGGACGTCACTGGTCAGTTCAGGGCGACGGTAGAAGCGATGTTGCGCGCCGCGCGACGATGGGCGCCGGAGTTGCGCGCTGAGCAGGGCGACGAGCTGTATGCGGACGGCTGCGAGCGAGGAGAGGCGAAACTGATCGGCATCCGCGAGGGGTTGCTCCTCCGGTCTCTGGTGACCGCGATCAAGTGGTGAGCCGGCTATACCGGCCGGGGACGGACCGCTCGCCGGCGGGTGCCTGCGCCTGATCGGCGTCGGCGGTGATATCGACGCGGTCCCCGTGGCAGCGTGCCGGCGGAGCCCTGATTTACGATGTTGATGGTCCGTTAGCCCGTGC
>WTGR01000180.1 GCA_011523485.1 Acidobacteriota bacterium | reverse complement strand
GAAGCGGTAGGCGTTGTTGTAGCCGGCCGGCAGCATCGAGCCGGGCACGCCGCGCGAGAGGCAGCGGTCCCAGACGCTCATGTTCCGGTAGTGGTCGCCGTTGTGGGCGAGGTTGTAGGCCTTGTTGTCCAGCGCCCACTGGCGAACGGGCGCCCGCCCGTCCGGCGGATCGACGATCAGCGACGTCTGGCCGGTCGAGAGCACCGTGTCGCCCGCGTCGAGCCAGTAGCTGCCGTAGCCGCCGACGTTGCCGCCCGCCTCGTAGCGCTGGGCCGGCGCCGCGTCCCGCGCCGCCTCGTCGAGGGCTCGTTGCCGGTTGCGCTGGGCCATCTCCTCGTCGGTCAGGAAGGCCCGCCCTTCCAGCGCGGCGGGGCGCTCCATCGGCGTGATGGTCTTGTTGCCCCAAAGCCCCTGCAGGTCGGGCTGGCCGTCGGCGGTGCGCGGCAGCGTCCAGTCGGGGTCGATGACGCGCTCGAGCTGCGCCTCGGCGCCGGCCGCGCCGGTCAGTGCGAAGGCCGCGGCGAGGGCGGTGACGGTGATGAAACGGCGGTCGATGAGTCTGTGCATAGCGAATACTCCTTGCGTTGATTCTCGTCAGCGTCCGGCGGCGGCCTCCGCGGCCTTCCGCGCGTCCTCCGCCCGGGCGCTCACCATCAGGTTGAGCATCCCGTAGTTGCCCTCGTGGCAGGCGTACTCGAACACCGGCAGGTCGTTCCTCTGCATCGGGACGGCGACCGACCAGGGGCGCTCGAACGACTCGGGATCGGTGACGGTGTACTCGTAGAGCAGAATCCCGTCCTCGACGCGCGTGAACCGCTCGACCAGGTGCAGGCCGGGGCCGGTGCCGCGGAACGAGGTCTTGTCGGTGAAGTTCCGCGTCTCGATCACCAGCGTGTCGCCGTCCCAGCGTCCGCGGGAGTCGCCGCGCCACTGCCGCACGTCGTCCGGCAGGTGGTCCGAGCCGTCGAGCGGCACGATCCGCGCGTCGTGCACCATCTCGTTCAGGATGACGACGTGGTCGGCGGTCTGGAAGAGCTGCATGTTGTTGTTGTAGGCGCTCGGGTTCATCGGGGGGCCGGCGTTGAAGCCGAGGATGCAGCGCTCGAAGGCGCCGCGGTCCTCCGGACCGTGCGCGTCGCGGCCGAGGGCGGTGCGGCGAAGGCCTGCGCGCTCGTTGCCGGCGGCGGTCAAGGCCGGAATCCGCCCGTTCGGCGGGTCGACGACGAGCGACGTGCGCAGGTCGTCGGTGAGCTGCCGGCCGTAGTCCCACCAGAAGTCGTTGTAGCCGCCGGACAGCGGGATGCGCCCGTCGGGTCCCGGCTGGTCCTTGTCGAGCGCGGCGAGCCGCTCCTCGGTGAACTGCGCGGCCTCCTCCGCGGTGAAGACGTCCTGGTCGGCGATGGCCTCCGGACGTTCGAGCGGCGTCAGGCTCCGGAAGTCCCAGACGCCCTGCAGGTCGGGGCGACCGTTCGGGGTGCGCGGCGCCTGCCACGCGTCGGACGCCTCTTCCTGGCCGGCGGCAACGGCGGGGACGAGCAGGGCGGCCGCGAGCAGCACGGCGAGACTGGTCGAAACGGACGGTCGGCGTCGCATCCGATACCTCCTGGTGAGAGCCTGGAATCCAACTGCGTATTATGCCCCGGTTCGGCGCCGGCTTGACAGGCGAATCCGGGGCCGTACAGTTAGGAGCACGCGCCGCGCCGCCGTCGGGCGCCGCGCCGCAACGGAACCTGGTCGAAGGAGAGAGCCGATGCACCGGATCGTCGTCGTCGCGCTCGGCGCGTTGCTGGCCGCCGGGTCCGCGGCCGCGGGACAGGAAGACTGGCTGCAGTTCCGGGGGCCTGCCGCGGGCGTCGTTCCCGACGACCCGAACCTGCCGGAGCGCTGGAGCGAGACCGAGAACGTCGTCTGGACGACCGACGTTCCAGGGCTGGCCTGGAGCTCGCCGGTTATCGCGGGCGACACCGTGTTCGTCACCACCGCGATCAGCGCCGGCGACGAGCCCGAGCCGATCAAGGGGCTCTACGACCCGGGCATGGAGAACGGGTCGGAGGCGTCGCTCAACGAGCACCGCTGGATGCTCTACGCCATCGACTTCCACAGCGGCCGGCCCCTCTGGCAGCGCGAGCTGTACAGCGCTCCGCCGCCGGGCAAGCGGCACCTGAAGAACAGCTTCGCGTCCGAGACGCCGGTCACCGACGGGCGGCGCGTCTACGTCTACTTCGGGGCCATCGGCCAGGTCGCGGCGTTCAACATGAGCGGCGAGACCATCTGGACCCGGGAGCTCGACGTCTACAACACCTTGCTGGAGATGGGGACCGCCGCGTCGCCGATTCTCCACGACGACCGGCTGTACATCGTCAACGACAACACCACCCGTTCGTTCCTGGCCGCCTTCGACAAGAACACCGGCGAGAAGATCTGGGAGATCGAACGCGACGAGCAGGGGCAGAACTGGTCGACGCCGTTCGTCTGGGAGCACGACCTGCGGACGGAGCTGGTGACCGCCGGCACGCAGGGGGTGCGGTCCTACGACCTCGACGGCGAGCTGCTCTGGGAGCTGCACGGGATGTCGGGGCTCACGATTCCGACCCCGTTCACCAGCCACGGCCTGGTCTACATCAGCTCCGGTTACCCGGGCGGCGGCCTGCGGCCGGTGTACGCGGTCCGGCCCGGCGCCGCGGGGGACATCTCGCTGTTCCCGGACGACGCGATGCGGCGCGGCATCACCTCCGGGTTCCCCGGCCCGCTCACCTCCTCGGAGGACATCGCCTGGTCGTATCCGCTGCTCGGGACCTACAACACGACGGCCATCGTCTACGGCGAAATCTACTACACGCTGCTCGACCGCGGCTTCCTGGTGGCGCACGACGCGCGCACCGGGGAGGAGATCTACGGCCGCCGGCGCCTGGAGATCGGCAACGGTTTCACCGCCTCGCCCTGGGCCTACAACGGCAAGCTGTTCCTGCTCAGCGAGGACGGCGAGACCTACGTGGTGAAGGCGGGATCCGAGTTCGAGATCCTCCACAAGAACCCGCTGAACGAGATGACGCTGGCCACGCCGGCCATCGCGCGCGGCAGCCTGTTCATCCGGACCCAGTCGAAGCTGTATCGGATCGCGAAGGGAGGCGGGCAGTGACGACGTTGCAGACGATGAGGCGCGGCGTGGTGCTGGCGACCGTTCTCGGTCTGTTCGCGACGAGCGCGTACGCCCAGGGGGTGACTCTCGAGCCGGTAGGAGTGATCCCGGGGCCGGTCGAGCTGGTGCGCATCCAGGGCGACCGCGCCTACGTGTCGGGCGGGCATACGTTCACCATCTGGGACATCTCCGACCCGG
>WTGR01000195.1 GCA_011523485.1 Acidobacteriota bacterium | reverse complement strand
CCGGCGCATCTGGGTGAACGAGGAATCGAGCCGGCCGAGCGTCTCGTTGAACACCCCGGCCAGTCGGCCCAGCTCGTCGTCCGGGTTGTCGATGGGCAGCCGCTCGCCCAACCGCGACGCGGTGATGGCGCGCGCCCGCTCGGTCATGCTCGCGATGGGTTCCAGGGCGCCCCGCGCCAAGTAGTAGCCGCCGAGCCCCGCCGCGGCGACGCTGAGCGGCAGCCCGAGCAGCAGCACGAGCGCCAGCTCGCCCACCTCCTGGCGCATCAGCGCCTCGGACCGGCCCACCTGGACGACCACCGGATCGGCGCCGATGACGGTCCGCCGGCCCAGTATCCGGAACGGCGCGGGCTCGCTCTCGACGGAGACGACGCGACCGTCCGCGCGGTCGAGCAGCGCCTCGCTCTCCGGCACCGGCAGCCGGCGGGCGACCGCCGTCCGGTAGATCAGCGCGCCGTCGAGACTCCACACCTGCAGCCAGGGACTCTCCTCGCTCCACGGATCCCCATCGAACCAGGAGAGCGAGCCGTCGGGCCCCTGCTCGGCCATCCCCGCGGCCCACCGGAAATCGCTGCGCAACCGCGCGTCGAGCGCGCGCGACGCGTTCCGCGTCACGATCAGCAGCACCGCGGCCGCGTAGATCGCGAGCACGACGACCATGACCGCCACGTGCCACGCGGTGAGCCGGACGCGGAGCGTGCGCGGAAACCGGGACGCGATCATGCGCCCTCCGCTTCGCGCAGCACGAAACCGACGCCGCGCACCGTGTGAATCAGCCGGACGGGCTGATCCGCGTCGATCTTCCGGCGCAGCCGCGAGACGTGCACGTCGATGACGTTGTCCAGAGTGGTGCTGCGAGCCGTCTCCCGCCACACCTCGCGGGCAAGGGTGTCGCGCGACACGACCTGGCGCGCGTGGCGCATCAGGTGCAACAGCAGGTCGAACTCCTTCGCCGTCAACTCCACCGTCGTACCGGCCCGGGTCACGCGGTGGACGGCGCAGTCGATCACCAGCGTGTCGACGGTCAATCGCTCGGCCTCGGCAGGTCGTCCCCGGCGGGCCACCGCCCGAATGCGCGCGAGCAACTCGGCGAAGGCGAAGGGCTTGACGACGTAGTCGTCGGCGCCCGCGTCGAGGCCCACGACGCGATCTTCCAGCGTGTCACGTGCGGTCAGGACCACCACCGGCGTCTGCAGGCCGCGGCGCCGTACCGCCGAAAGGACCTCGATGCCGTCCCGGCCGGGCAGGCGCAGGTCGAGCAGGATGAGGTCGAAACGGTCCGTCGTCAGGCGGAAGTACGCCGCCTCGCCGGAGGACTCGACGACCACGTCGTAACCCTCGCCCTCGAGCCCCTGGCGCAGCGCCTCGGCCACCTTGCGCTCGTCCTCGACCACGAGCACGCGCAACGGGCGCGTCGCCGACCCCGGACGCGGGCCGATTCCGGGCCGCGGCAGGCTCGCGGTGGACGGCATCCGTAGCAGCTTATCGGCCCACCCGCCGGAAACGAAAAGATTTCAGACGATCTTCAGAATTCGCTCGCTCCCGGCGTACTATTATTGTCGACTGGTGCCTTTGGATCGCTTCACGCGCAAGGATGCGAGGCGCCGCACGGAAAACCCGCGTCGTCCGCAGTGGAGAACGGCCATGAAGTGGAAGCTGCCCGTTCTGATCGCCGCCTGCCTGACCATAGCGTCCGGAGTCGCCGAGCCGGCACGCGGCGCAGGCGGCCACCACGCCATCGGCGAGATCTACGACGAGGAACGGATGATCGTCCTCGCCGGCGAGGTCGAGTCGTTCCTGTTCGGCAATCCGCATTCGCTGCTCCACGTGCGGGTCGTGGACGAGGGCGGACGCGTTCGAACCTGGGCCGTGGAGTGGCGGGCCGCCAACCGGCTTTCTCGCGCCGGGCTGACCGGGGACGCGCTCGCACCGGGGGATCCGGTTGCACTGTGCGGACACCCGGGACGCAATCCCGCCGCCTACCGGCTTTACCTGCTGAACGTGGCGCGGCGCGCGACCGGTTCCGATTCGGATGAGATGCGCGCGGCGCTCTGCGAGCGAGAGGCGAGCCCGGAAATCGCCGAATTGCCGCCGGCCACGGCCTCACGCTGACGCGCTGCCGGACGTTCTACCCGCCGAACCTGCGCTGCACGAGGCTTCGCGCCCGCGAGACTCCAACGCGAACCGTCCCGGGCCGCGCCGCGACTCGTCAGGGCCGCGCCGCGACCCGGCCGCGAACCGCTCGCGGCTCACGGGATGGTTCGGCCGCGCTGCTCGTCGCCCACCCAGTAGATGTTGTGACAGTTGTTGCAGGCGTTGTAGACCACTTCCCCGCTGTCGAAGATGGCCTCCGGGTCCTCCGCCCGCGCGGCCTCCAGGGCCACCGCCGCCGCGTCGATCATCTCCTGCGAGAACACCATCCATTGATCGTCGTCGCGCGGGCGGTTGCCGAGCATCAGCAGGTTGCCGGATTCGATGAGGGTCATCGCGGCCCCGGTCACGGCGAGCCAGTCCTCTTCGGTCTCCGGCTCCCAGTGGTTCTCGCCGTTCTCGTCCCAGATGGTGCCGACCGCGTCCCAGAGGGCGTCGGCCGATGCGTCGATCATGCCGGCCATCAAGTCCCGGGTGGTGTGGCGCATGTCGAGCGGCGGTCCCGCCGGCTCTTCCGCCGCACAACCGGTGATGAGCAGGGCGCCGGCCAGCAAGAATCCACAGGTCGTTCGCATGTCGTGTCCTCACCTGCGCATTCGCGATGCGCGAGAGCGCTGCCCGGGCGCGGGCAACGGCTGGGGCTCCAAGGATCCCGGAACATGGTACGTGGCCCGCTCCGGGGAAGGCAACCCGCGTGGCCCGCGCACCCCGGCGAAGCAACGACCCCGTACAAAGGGCGCGGACACAGAAACCGCCGGCCGTACAAACGAAGAGCCGGGATCGCGCGACCCCGGCCCCCCGAACCACGATTTCGAACCGAACGCTACGGGAGCGGGACGCCAACGTCGCCCTTCGCGTTGCCCATCCCCTTGTACTTGAAGCGCTGCACGCGCTTGCCCTCGTAGGTCTCCGTCGTGTAGACGTTGCCCATCGAGTCGACAGCGATGCTGTGGTTGCCGTAGAACTGACCGGCCATGCGGCCGCCGCTGCCGAAGCTGTAGATGTACTCGAGCGGCTTGCGGCGCAGCACGTGGACCTTCTCGTTCATGCCGTCGGCGACGTAGGCGAACGTCTGGTCCGGGTCGGTCGAGAACGCGATGTCCCAGACCGCGCCGGCCCCGAGCGTCTTCGTCATGAGGTAGATCTCCTCGACGAACTCGCCCGCCTTGGTGAACACCTGCACCCGG
>WTGR01000533.1 GCA_011523485.1 Acidobacteriota bacterium | reverse complement strand
CGCCTGGGCCGCCGGGCCCGCCGGCGCCAGCCACGCCACCGCGAACACCACGCACAACGCCGCCAAGCACCTGATGGTCATCTGCCACCTCCCTGGAGAGCACACCGTCGGGGTTCCGCAACGCCCTTCGGCCTCTACCGCTACCGCGGATTCCTTACTTCCCGAAAGAACGCCCGCAGATCATCGACGAACAGCTCCGGCTCCTCGGCCGCCGCGAAGTGCCCGCCGCTCGGCATCATCGTGAAGCGCACCAGGTTGTAGCGCGCCTCCAGCCAGCGCCGCGGCGTGAACCGGAACTCGCCCGGAAACGCCGCGCAGGCGGTCGGCACCTCGATGCGCGCCGGCTCCGGCGAGCTGCCCCCGTGCCGGCCCTCGTAGTAGTAACGGGCCGCCGAGGTCGCCGTCTCGGTGACCCAGTAGATCGTGAGCGTCGTCAGCAGCTCGTCCTTGCTGAAGCGGGTCTCGGGATTGCCGTCGCAGTCGCACCAGCTCCGGTACTTCTCGACGATCCACGCCGCGAGCCCCACCGGGGAATCGTTCAGGCTGTAGCCGAGGGTCTGCGGCTTCGTCCCGTGCATGTGGCTGTAGCCGCGCTCCTCGTCGGTCCAGAAGGCGGCGCGCTCGCGCATCAGCGCCACCTCTTCCGGCGGCACTCCGGCGGTTGGATCATCTGGATCGGGCGGGTCGGCGCTGCACAGGTTCAGGTGCAGGCCGGCCACGTGCTCCGCGTCGTTGGCGGCCAGCCAGCGGCTGATGCCCGCGCCGAGATCGCCCCCCTGCGCGCCGTAGCGCTCGTACCCCAACCGCGCCATCAACTCCGCGAAGATCGCGCCGGTTCGGTCCCGCCCGTAGCCCAACCGCGGCGGCCGGTCCGAGAAACCGTAGCCGGGGATCGACGGCGCCACGACGTGGAACGCGTCGTCCGCCCGTCCCCCGTGGGCGACCGGATCGGTCAGCGGCCCGATGACCTTGGCGAACTCGGCGAACGTGCCCGGCCAGCCGTGGGTCAGGATCAGCGGAAAGGCATCCGGCTCCGGCGACCGACGGTGCACGAAGTGGATGTCGAGACCGTCGATGCGGGTCTTGAACTGCTCGAGCTCGTTTAGCCGGCGCTCCTGCTCCCGCCAGTCGAACTCGTCGCGCCAGTACTCGATGAGCTGTTGCAGGTAGGCCTGGTTCATCCCGAGCTGCCAACCGACGCCCTCCGGCTCGTCCGGCAGGCGGGCCCGCATCAGGCGCTCGCGCAGGTCCACCAGGATCTCCTCCGAGACGTCGATCGTGAACGGCTCGACCTCGGCTGCGGAACTCTGGCCGGCCGCTGCGTGCAGCGCTTCGTCAGCGCCCGGCGAGAAGGGCTCGACCACGAGCAAGCCCATTCCCAGAGCCAGCGCGAACGCCACCGATAACCAGACGACAGGCCGCGACATGGTTCACGCTCCCGCGATGAGCCGAGGTCCCGAAGGCACGGATGGACGAAAAGCAGTCTTGCCGCCAACCCGGCACGTGTCAAGGCGGCCGGCGACAGAAGCCGAACGACGAGCCCGTCCGCGCCTCTTGACGGCGGCGGCATCGGCCAGCCGTCCGACCCGCCCGGCACCGTCGGTTGGCGGGAGACCGTCTCAATCGCCGCGCGGGGCGCGCGTCAGCGACCGCACGACGCGCACCGACTTCAGCTCCTTGTCCAGATGCGTCCTGATCAGCCGCTGGTGGACTCGGACGAGCTCCCGGTCCGCCGCCGCGGACAGCTCGACAGAGCCGAGCTCCATCGGACCGACCACCCGGGCCGCGGCCAGGAACGCTACCGCGGTGGACGACAGCCCGCCGCCCTCGTCCGGAGGAGCCGTGACCGGCGGGTAGACGCCCTGCAGCCGCAGCAGCCAGAACTCGAAGTAGCGTGCGAGCCGGCCGATGGGGATACCGGCCGCAAGCGACTCGACCACGGCGGTCCCCAGCCGGAACAACTTCTCGTTGGGATCCGCCTCCGGAGCCCATTCGTCGATCAGCTCGGCGAAGTACCCCGCGTGAGCGAGCGCCTCCACGCTGTCGCTGACCAGGGGCGAGCAGACCGGCTCCACGTAGCGCAGCCGCACCAGCTCGCGCCGTTCCCGTTCGAAGTAGGCGACGCGCCCCCGCGTCATCGGCTCCAGCGCGCCGGAGAACGGGGAGCGGGTCCGGCGCGCCCCTTTCGCGACACCCCGACGCTTGCCCCGATCGGCGGTCAGGAACACGACGATGCGATCCGCCTCGCCCAGCTTGTAGGTCCGGAGGATCAACGCGTCGGCGGTGTGGAGCGGCATCGGGTCGAAACGATCCCCGGTGCACCCTGACGCGGGACGCAACGCCGCGTCGGCGCACGCCCCCCGACATGGTCGGGCCGCCTCTGCACACGCAAGGGCAACCGGCGCCCGAACCCGACGGCCGCCGAACAGCCCTACTGCTGCGGGTCCTCGTGCGTGTGCATGAAGCGCTCGCCGTTGGCGACCGCGATCCGTCCCGCGGCGAGCCGGCGCCGGTTGGTGACCCCCTCCCAGCACGCCTCTTCGTAGAACTCGTAGCCCTCGCCGCCGATGCGGCCCATGTCGAACGCCAGCGTCCAGGGCTGCGTGAACACCGCCGGGTCCTCGATGGTCGCCTCGTAACGGAGGGTGTCGGCGTCGAGCATGCGCCAGCGCTCCACCACGTGGAGCTGCTCGCTGTAGAAGCTGCCGTGCGAGTCGAGCCACGGCACGTCGTTGAAGTTGGTCACGTCGACGACCAGCGTGTCGCCCTCCCAGCGGCCGCGCGAGTCTCCGTTGAACAACGCGATGTCCCCGCCGAGGTGGGGCCTGCCGTCCATCGGAATCACACGGTAGGCGTGGGCCCACTCGTACAGCATCACGACGTGGGCTCCGTTCTGCCTGATCTCGATATCCCCTCGATAGTTGCTGCGCGGCACGCCGTTCAGCAGGCAGCGATCCTCGGGATCGATGTGCGAGAGCTCGGTCGGCGTCTCCATGTCGAACAGGAACTCGACGCGCTTCTCCGCCGCCCACTGGCGGTAGGGAATCCGCCCGTCCGGGGGATCGACGATCAACTGGTAGGGCAGCCCGAGCCGATCCGGGGTGCGGCTCTGCATCCGGGCGTGGATCGGGTCGCAACAGCCGTCCTCGATGCTGTGCGAGGCGTTGCCCGGCCCGCCGTCCCAGTAACCCTGCATGTCCGGGTGGCCGTCGGCGGTCCGCGGCAGGTCCGCCGCCTGCCCGAGCGCCGGCTGCGGCGCCAACCACGCCAGCGCGACGAAGGCCACTGCCGCGACCGCGGCTCGGATGCACCGTCTGCTCATCGGATCCTCCCTCGACGCAGAAATTCCGT
>WTGR01000181.1 GCA_011523485.1 Acidobacteriota bacterium | reverse complement strand
CGGGCCAAGCGAGTCCGGCCCAATCCAGTGCAAAATGTGGTAGTAGCGTGGTAAGCTGTTCTCGCCGGGGAACGCAATGACGAGGTTGACCGCTCGACAGGTTCAGACGCTGCGCAAGCCGGGCAGGTATTCCGACGGGCACGGGCTGCATCTGTTCGTGCAGCGTAGCGGTACGCGCTCCTGGGTGCAACGGCTCACGGTGCCGGGCCGCGGCAGAGTCGACCGCGGGCTCGGCTCGGTCGACGTCGTGAGTCTGGCGCAGGCTCGCGCGTGGGCGCTCGACAACAAGCTCGCGGTCAAGCGGGGCGAAGACCCGTTCGCGGGGCCGCAGCGCTCGACGGTGCCGACACTGCGGAAGGTCGCCGGCAAGGTCGCCGACTCGAACCGGGCGCGGCTGTCGCCGGCCGAACGCAAGGCACGGGCGGCGACGCTGGAGCGGCACGCGGCGGAGCTGCTCGACCTGCCGGTCGACCGGGTCGGCAAGCCGGAAGTGCTGCGGGCCCTCGACCGGGTGTGGACATCGCAGCCGGGCACCGGCCGGAAGCTGCGGACGGCGCTCGCTGCGATCTTCCGGCATGCGCGGGCGGCGGGGCTGATCGAGGTCGATCCGGTCGCGGCGGTGGCCGGCGCGCTCGTCCCCCAGCCGGCCGTACGCCAGCACATGCGCAGCGTGCCGTACGCGGACGCGCCGGCGGCGATGCAGCGGATCGAGAAGTGCCGCGCGACGCTGTCGGCGAAAGCGTGCCTGCGGTTCCAAATCCTGACGGCGGCGCGCCCGTCTGAAGCCCGGCTTGCGAGGTGGGGAGAGATTGCCGAGGACGCGCGCGAGTGGCGTATCCCGGCCTGCCGGATGAAGCGGGGCCGCGAGCATGTGGTACCGCTGGTCCCTGCGGCCCTGGCGTTGCTCGGCTCGGTGCGGTCGCTACGCCGGCACGACGGCCACGACGCGTTGGTTTTCCCGAGTCCGCAGGCGGGGTCCGGCTCGTTGTCGGCGGCGACCGTGGCCGGGGTCATGAAGTCGGCCGATCTCGCCGCCGCGGGGTCGCCTCACGGCTGGCGCTCGACGTTCCGCACGTGGGCATCGGAGCGAGCGGACGCGGATTACGCGGTGATGGAAACGAGTCTGTCGCATGCGGTCGGCTCGGCTGTCGAACGGAGCTATTCGCGGTCGACGTTTCCGGACAAGCGCCGGGCACTGCTCGACGCATGGTCCGAGTTCCTTGCCGACGACGTCGCGGTCATCGCCGAGGGCGGCCTCAGCCTGCGTCCGACAACACTGCGGTGAGTGCCCGGCGTATGTTCCGAAGCGCGTGCTGCAACCTGCGCTGGCACACTCCAACCCCAAGGAGGCAGCGCGCCCCGAACGCCATGCCGGCAGAGGCGGCAGTGGCCAACGACCGGGCCGAGATCTCAGTTGGCGCCGAGGTTGGCAGTCGGTCCTGACCCGCTCTGACACCGCCCGCCGGTCACCGTCTCTTCCCTGCCTGGTCGCCGCGGCCACGCGGACGGGTCTCGATATAGTTCTGCACCTCGTCCTCGTACCAGCCCGTCGCCTTAGGTCCGATCTTGATGGACTGCGGGAAGATGCCTCGTTGCTGCAGCGCGAAAATGGTCGAGCGCGACAGTCCGGTCTGCGCCTGCACCTGCTTGAGCCGAAGAACACGCCTGGTCATCGAACCACCTCCTCTGACGCCGCCAGCCCCTCTGGTTCGGCAGGAGAGGAAGTATGCAGACCGGCGGCCGCTCGAATGCCGGTCCCAAGGGGTCCGCCCGTGCTCAGTCACGACCGTCATTGAGCGAAATGCGGCCTTCGCAGCGCGCGAGGCTCCGGGTCCGGGGTCACCAGTCCCGCATCGCCGGAACCCGTCGTCGACCGCGAGTGGCGGACGACCGCACCCGCCGACCTGCCAGCCGGCGTGCGCCATCGACCCCGCGACCTCGCCGCCGGTCTTCTCACGTATTCAGCCTCCGCTGACCCGGGCGGTCAAGGCCGCAGCTCGTGCGAACATCAAGACCGTGGGAACTCACCGTCGCCGACGGGGAGCAGTGGCCGAGCTGGGGAGCATGAACGCCACGACCTTGAAAACGATCTACGAGGCGCAACTGGAACAGGACCTGGAGCCGCCAGTCCACGAGCATGTCGACCGGCGGGCGACCCGGTGCATGCTGCGCATCTCACGCCGGATGGCCGCCGGCGAGCTCAAGGAGGAGAACCACTGGCGCATCTGGATCTGGTCGGACCTGCACCTGGGCCACGACGAGACGATCAGGTACTTCGGACGTCCCTTCGACAACCCCCGGCAGATGGATGACGCCCTGTTCGCCAGTTGGAAGCGCACGGTCACTCCGGGAGACACGATCATCTGCCTCGGCGACGTGGCGGTCACCGGTTTGTGGGGGACATCACTCAGACGGCTGCGCCGAGCCCCGGGCCGGAAGATCCTGGTCATCGGCAACCACGAGATCAATCGCATAGGGGAAGTCGATATCGACGGCTTCGACGCGATTCACAGCACGCTCTACGCCAGCGGCGACCCGCCGCTGCTGCTGACGCACATGCCGTTGCGGAACGTACCGGAGGGCTGCGTCAACGTCCACGGCCATGTCCACAACGGCCGATCCCCTTCCTGCACGCAGCACATCAACGTGAGCGTCGAGCAGTTGCGCTACCGCCCGCGACCATGGGAGGCAATTCGCGCACTCGCCCGCCACATGGTGGCCGGCGGCGCGGCGACCGGCCGCACAACGGCACAGCGTCTGAACAGCATTACGTGACGGATGCTGCTCGGTCGGCGGTGGTGAACCCGGTCGCGCCACGAGTGAAGCGGAGGTTGGTCGGCGGGCGCGTCGTCAGCGCTTCGAATGCCGGCTTCCCGCCGCCTTGAACGCCGGACGGCCCGGTGGGGACGGTCCCTCGATGTCCGCGCGGGCCAGCACGTCGGCCCCGCAGTCGGGACACGTCGCCGGCAGCGGCAGGCGGACGTCGATGGCGAACTGCATCCTGCAGTCCAGGCACTGGCCCGCGACCGTCTCCCGCGACTGCGGAGACGCCGCCGGCAGATGCGCCCCCAGCAAGCGGCCTGCGCTCACCGCTGCACCCTCAGGCGCACGACCTCGTCGCTGCCCGCCGCCAGCTCGAGCCGGCGGGCGAGGTCGTTGGTGTCGAATGCCCAGTCCGACTCGTTTGCCATCAAGCCGGCAGCGTACCACGCTCCGCAGGCTTGCTCGAAGTCGGCCCGCCGCCCGTTCGACGGCGACGAGATGGTTGAGAACCGGGGTTTCAGCTTCGCTTCTGAACCTCGGTCGACACCCAAAACCGGCCATTAGTGGACGGCTGAAAACCGGCCATTTC
>WTGR01000931.1 GCA_011523485.1 Acidobacteriota bacterium | reverse complement strand
GAATATCGTTTCGTCAAATTTGAAACGATATGAGCGGTCTTGCGGGGACAACGAAACGGGGCCGGTGTGAAACGATTAACCTGCTGATGTACTGATGATAGATGGTCACACAGCAGAATCGTTTCCGAGAAAATGAAACAATATGAAACATAGCCCCTGTCCATGGCCGGGCTCAGGGCAATTCCAAGGACCAGCTTGCCGTTTTCGCGCCGGCGGGCTTCGGCCACCCGACCTGACTGAGCCGCCAGACACGCTCAGCGGCTTCAAGACGCCCGAGAGAGCGAGCAGGCCGGACAGATCCACAGGCGGTGGGTGCCGGAGGATCCCGACTCACCCGCAGTGAACCCGCCGAGACGCCTCCCAGACTGGCCGCGGCGGTCGTGCCACCGCCCGGCACCCCTGCGTCGTACCGCGGCCCCTGGTCAGCGCAACGGGGTCGGTTCGGCGAGGCGCCCGAGCGCATCTTCGACCGCCTCGACGAGCTGGGGCAGCGGCACGGCGCCGCGCAGCCGGCGCCCGTTGATGAAGTTGGTGGGCGTGCCGGAGATCTGCAGCCGTTGGCCTTCGGCGAAATCGTCCTCGACCTGCCGGGTGTGGGTACCGGACAACAGACACGACCGGAACGCGTCGAGGTCCATGCCCAGGTTCTCGGCGATCGTGAACGATTGCGACGGGTCGATCTGCTCGGGCGCGAACAGCTCGAGGTGAAAATCCCAGAACCGCCCCTGATCGCCGGCGCACAGCGCCGCCTCGGCGAGCGCGCTGGCGCCGTCGTGCAGCGGGTAGTGGCGGTAGACGACCTGCACCGTATCGGGATAGGCGCGGTGCAGCGCGACCAGCGTGTCGAGCATCCGCCGGCAGAACGGACACTGGTAGTCCGAGAAGCTCACCACGGTGACGGGCGCATCGGAGCGGCCGAGCGCCGGTGCGAGCGGCCCGTAGATCTCCTCGAGCGGAGGCTCGGGCGGCGCTGCGAGTGCGACCCGCACACCGTAGCGCGCGAACATCTCCTCCATCCAGACTTTCTTTCGCTCGGAACGCGCCTGCATGTTCAGAAACAGCGCGATGCGGTTGCGCATGCGCGGGTCGGTGGCGTCCAGGCCGGGCTGCTGCGCGATAAACTCGTCGATCCGGGCTTCCGACACCGAAGGGACCTGCTCGGAGATCGCCTCGCGCTCAACGTCCGTGGCGGTGACGCCGCGCGCGACGGCCTCCCGCGCGAGCAGTTCGTCGGTTAACAGCTGATAGAGCGCTTGCACGCGCAGCGTGTACAGCTCCTCTGCCAGCTCGAAGACATCGGGACCGCCGGCGGCGTCCACCTCGCTCATCATGATGGTGTCGGTGCCGATCACCGCAGCCACCTCGTCGGCGTGCGCGGGCATGGCCAGACTCAGGGCAATCAGAAGGATGTGTCGCATGGCAGGACCTCCGTCGAGACCAATCAGGCGGGCAATGGAGCCCCCGGCGGTTGCAGCGTCCAGGTGCAGCGCGCGGGAGCGAGCGGGTCGGGCGCGGGTTTCGGGGCTGTCCCAGCGCCCGCAGGCAACCTCTGACACTCAATAACCCGGCAGGGCCTTCGGCCGGACGGGTGCCGCACCACACGCGCAGCCGGATGATTTCACCCCGGGAGCCCCGCAAGAAGAGGGTCAGGTGGAAACAGACGTCATCGGTCACTTCGAGTTCGACTGCGAAGCGATGCCGGTGCGACCGCAGCAGCCCGCGAAGCCGGCCGCCGGAGGCCGCGGCGACGTCAGTCGTCGACGCGCCCGCATCGGCGGCGGCATCGGCGTGGGAAAGCGACATGGCGTCTCCTGACACGGAGCACCTACTGTGAAACCAGGAAACGCCAAAAAACAGCCCGAAAGTGGGCCGTGAGGGGCACCTCGGAGCGAATTTTCGTGCCACTTTCGCGCTCGGGCTTGAGCGGTGCACCGATCCCGGTTACGGTCTGCGCTGGCCGAGCAGCGAGGCGCGGCCGCACAAGCCCAAGACCTCGCCAGTTCCGGGGCTGCCCCACGGGGCGCCTCCACCAGCCCAAGAACCGATTCCAGCGGATTTCCGGCCATGTCGGCCGTGCGAATCCGTGGGGGCGCTGACCCCATCCCAACTCAGCACCGTGATGCCGCGTCCGGTTGGCACCGGGCGTGTCGGCTTTCATCGGAACACAGGCGCCGGCATTCGCCGGCCAAGGAGGCAATATGAGCTTCAGAGAGCTGGCTGTGCGTGCGCACGGCCAATGGGATCAAGTGGTCCCCGCGCTGGCGCCCGACCCCGACCTGGTCGCGGCCGTTGAGCGCGGACACCGCAAGCACGGGCCCTGCCCGAAGCACGGTGGCGAGAACGGGGACGCCTTCAGGGTGCTTCCCGACTTTCGCGAGACCGGCGGAGCGTGCTGCAACACCTGCGGCATGTTGCCAACGGGCTTTGCGCTGATCCACTGGATGCAGGGCTGGGACTGGGCGCGCGTCGCCCGGGCCGTCGAGGACTATCTGAACGGCACCCATGGCGAGGCTGCGACTCCACGCGGGCGTCCGCGGCCAAGAGCCAGGCCCGTGGATCGCGGCCCGCCCCATTCGGTCCTGACCGACATGTGGGGGTTTGCGTGCGGGATCCGGGGTACCAATGCCGAGCCGTTGCGCAGCTACCTGCAGAGTCGCGGACTGACGCGGCTGAACCCGCTGCCGCGCGTTCGCTTCCACCCCAAACTGCTCTACGTGCAGGACAAGGCCAAGCAGTTCTGGCCCGGAATGCTTGCGCAGATCGTCGGTCCGAACAATCGGGTCGTCGGCCTGCACAGGACGTACCTGGATCCGTGGACCGGCCACAAGGCGCCCGTCAGGGTACCGAAGAAGGTGCTTCGCGCGAGGGGCGAAACGCTCACCGGAAGTGCCATCCGGCTGTACCGCGCCGGGCGCACGCTGGGCCTCACCGAGGGCATAGAAACCGCGATCGCCGTGCAGAAGGCGACCGGAATGCCGGTCTGGGCCACCACGAGCGCGACGCTGCTGCGCAGCGTGGCGCTCCCGGAAGGGATCAGGTGCGTGGTGATCTGGGCCGACCGGGATTCCGCCGGGCGCGATGCCGCGAGAATCGCAACGGAGCGCTTTCGAGCGGAGGGTCGCTCGGTTGAGGTGCGTTACCCGCAACTCACCGGGAAGGTCGATTGGAATGATGTCCTGTGCAAGCAGGGCGTCGACGGGTTTCCCGAGTGCTACCGGCGCGCGGGATGACAACCAGCGCAGGCGCCGCCCCTACGGGGGCGGCGTCGAGGAGGCTCCATGATTGGAGTCGGTCCCTCACGCGGCTTCGGCGGTTCCATACCGCCTCAGCCCCGTGGAGTCCGTTCGCGCTTCATCGGG
>WTGR01000234.1 GCA_011523485.1 Acidobacteriota bacterium | reverse complement strand
TCGCCTTCTGCACCGACTCGGGCCAGCCGCGGTAGTTGTTGAACAGCTCGTCCGGCGCATGATCCCGCGCCCGCAGCCAGGAGCCGGCCTCCAGACCCACCACGTCCATGCCGGCCTCGGCCAGCGGCAACACCGCGACGCCGCCCACGGCCCCGAGCCCGACGACCACCACGTCCCGTTTCGGAAGTTCAACGGCCACGGGTCCTCCGTTCGCGGGCGGCGCTGAACGCCGGAAAATCGTAGGCGGACACCTGCCGTTCCGGCGGCATGCGGTCGATCCGCTGCAGGTCCGGGGTAACTACCGTGCGGACGCCGGGGTAGCCGAGCATCCGCCAGCCGATGAAGTCGACGTTGCCGCCGTGGGCCGGGTCCGAAAAGGTGCCCTGGATCGTATGGGTCAGCAGCAGGTTGAAGAAGCCGGCCGCGCCGGGTCCGAATTCGGGTGCGGCGTTGGCCTCCACGTTCCGGAGCAGTGCATCCTGATCGGCCGCGTCGAGCGCCGCGAAGTCCGTCCCCCGCGATGACCGCGCGTACCGGTCGAGCGCCGCGAGACCGCCGCGGTACGCCGCCAGCGATCCGGCCAGCGGCCCGGCCAGCGCCCGGTCGATATAGGTCGCCGCACCGGCTTCGAGCGCGCCGGGCCCGCGCTCGTCGGACGGGATCAGCCGCGCGACCACGGCCTGCAACGTCGCGCCCTCGCCGGCGGCGAGCGTCTCGAACGACTCGACCGGCGGTTGGGCCGCGGCGGCCGCCGCCCCCGGAGCGGGCAGGGACGCCGCCGCCCCCGCCACGACCACCCGCTTGAGCATCTCACGCCGCGACAGATCAGCCATCGTGCCTCCACGCCCCGCCGGGACGTCGCTCTCTTATACCCGGCCGCGTCCCCGCGGAACAAGTGCGGATCGGCGGTATCATCCGTATCCGTCAGGTGCGCGCTCGGTTCGCGCGCGCCGGATTCCGCCGCGTTCGCCCACCGGTCACGCAAGGAGGTTCCATGCGCATCGCCATCATCACACTCGCCGCCGCGCTGACGGCCGGCGCCGCCGTCGCCCAGGAGGCCGACTCCCCCGCCGCCGGCGACGTCGCGCCGCCCGAGGGCTTCCGCGCCAACCGGTCTTCGTACAGCGCGATCATGGACGTCATCCGGTCGAAGCAGGCCGCGGCGGAGGTCAGCGACGAGGATCTCTCACGGCTCGGCGAGATGCAGCTCGAGGACATCTGGCGCTCGCTCGGCGACTACCGCACGAACTACGTGCGCGGCTTCCGGGCGACGCAGCCGGGCCGCCGCGTCGCGGGTCGCGCGCTGACGATGCGCTTCCTGCCGCCGCGCCCGGATCTGGTGGCGGCCATCGATCAGCTCGCGGCCGAGGGCGACTGGGACCGCCGCTACTACGCCCGCGCGGCCGAGGAGGCGCGGGCGGGCGACGTGGTGGTCGCCGAACTGGGCGGGGCCGACGGGCATGTGCTGTTCGGCGGCATGGGAGCGCTCGGCATCAAGTTGCGCGGGGCGGCCGGGGTGGTCATCGACGGCGGCAGCCGCGATCTGGCCGAGTTGGTGGGACCGGCTTTCGCCGATTTCCCGGTCTTCGCCCGCTTCTTCGACGTCACCACCACGAGCTGGCTGGGCGTCGAGTGGAACGCGCCGGTGCGCATCGGCACGGCCACCGTGCTGCCGGGGGACGTCGTCGTGGCGGACGAAACCGGCGTGCTGTTCTTCCCGCCGGCGCTGGTGCCCGACGTGCTGCGGGCCGCCGAGGAGCAGGCGGCGCTCGAGGAGCACGAGCGGGAACTGCTGCGGTCCGGAGAGCACCGTTTCCGCGATGTCTACCCGCTGTCACCGGCCCTTCGCCGCGAGTACGAACGCGACCGGTAGGGCCCGGCCGCGAGCCGAACGCCACCGATAGTGTCCCGCTACCCGCCGGGCGCGGCCGGTCGGGTCGAGCCGGGGCTTGCGCCGGACCGGCATCGTGGGCCATACTGCGGATCCCTCAAGGGGCCGCCAGCCCGACGCGGGCGCCCCGGATGCGGCTCGTGGCTCGGCGTCAGCGCTGTCGCCCCGGGCGATTCCGTCGGACTCGAACAGTCCGTGGAAACAGGGCTTCGTTGCACCGAGGTCGGCGGGGTGTCCGCATCGCCCGGCGCGGCGGGGTCGGCGCTTCGATGTGAAGCGCCGCTTCGACCGGCCCCGCGATAGACCCTCGCCGCACGTTCGTAGCGGAGCCTCAACACGGACGACGATTGGCGCGCGCTCGTGCGGCGCCGCCGGAGGCAGGCACATGAACACGCCCACGATGTCAGCGTCGTCGGAACGACGGCGAGTGAAGTACATCCGACGACTGGATCAGGTGCCCGAGATCCCCTCGGACGAGCTCACGCGGCTGCAGCCGGTGACCGAGGAGTACGTCTTCCGCGCCAACGACTACTACCTGCACCTGATCGACTGGGACGATCCCGACGACCCGATCAGGCAGTTGATCATCCCGCGGCAGGAGGAGCTGAACGACTGGGGCCGGCTCGACGCCAGCAACGAGAGCGCGGTCACCGTCGCCCGCGGCGTGCAGCACAAGTACGTCGACACCGTGCTGCTGCTGTGCAACGAGGTCTGCGGCGCCTACTGCCGCTACTGCTTCCGCAAGCGGCTGTTCATGGACGACAACGACGAGGTGACCAACGACGTCAGTGCGGGGCTGGCGTACATCGCCGAGCATCCGGAGGTCACCAACGTGCTGCTGACCGGCGGCGACCCGCTGCTGATGAGCACGCGGCGGCTGGTCGAGATCTTCGAGGCGTTGCGCGGCATCGAGCATGTGCGGATCATCCGCCTCGGTTCGAAGATGCCGGCGTTCGACCCCTGGCGCGTCCGGCGCGACGAGGAGCTGCAGGCGGCGTTCCGGAAGTACTCGACCCCGGAGAAGCGCATCTACCTGATGGCGCACTTCGATCACCCGCGCGAGCTGACCGACGACGCAATCGCCGGCATCGACGCCTGCCTCCGCAACGGGGTCATCTGCGTGAACCAGTGTCCGATGATCCGGGGCATCAACGACGACCCGGACGTCCTCGCCGACATGTACTCGAAGCTCTCCTACATCGGCTGCCCGCCGTACTACCTGTTTCAGGGTCGGCCCACGGCGGGGAACGAGCCGTACGAGGTGCCGATCGTGCGCGGCTGGCGCATCTTCCAGGAGGCGCTCCGGCGCGGCTCCGGACTCGCCCGGCGGGCGAAGTACTGCATGTCGCACGAGACCGGCAAGGTCGAGGTCGTCGGCGTCGACGACGAGCGGATCTACCTGCGCTATCACCAGGCCAAGAACCCCGACGACCTGAGCCGCTTCTTCGTGCGCCGGCGCGACGACGACGC
>WTGR01000182.1 GCA_011523485.1 Acidobacteriota bacterium | reverse complement strand
GTACCAGCCGGGCAGCGAGCTGTTCATCGTGTTCAACGAGGAGCGCGACACGGGGTTGACCCGCTCCTACCTGGGGCCCACGAACCGGGCGTTCATCATCAAGTTCAACCGGCTGTTCCGGTTCTGACGGGCAACAGGACCCACCCGCACCGACGGATACGGAGTACGGCGCCGACCCGCCGCGGTGCCGCGCGCAACCACCAACATCGCCACTCCGCCGGTCCGTTCGGCGACACCGGGTACAATCGTCTCCAGGATTTCGTCGCAACCTGGGAGACTCCAGAGGATGCCCGTTAGACAACCTCGCGTGCACGCTACCCGCTGGCTGCGCGCTGCGTACTTCGCCGGCATTCAGATCCCTGCGCGCGGAGTCGCACCGCCGTTTCAGCCCAAGTCACGCGCAACTGCAACCCGAATACAACCGTTTCCCGGCGCGACGAAGTGCGTCGTTCGCGACGAGTTCGATTCCGTCACGTAGACGTTGGGTAATGTCCAAGAACGTCCGCATCGAAGTGCCCCCCGCTCTAGCAGCCGAGATACTGGTCTCGTCGGATCGCACTTGCTGCGTCTGCCGCACGCCCGGCAAGGGCGTCCAGCTTCACCACATCGATGGAAACCCGGGCAACAATGCGTCACAGAACATCGCCGTGCTGTGCTTTCAGTGCCACGACGAAACACAGCTAACCGGTGGCTTCGGCCGACGGCTGAACGCGCTCACTGTAGCGCGATATCGGGACATTTGGCTTGCGGAGGTTGAACATCGACGGGCATCGGCAATTCACCTTGAAGAGCCGGCGACCGTAGCGGAGGCAGCGGAGCTCCTGGAACGCTACACAACGACGTTCTGCCGCACGCACATCCGCTCGAACGAACTCGTGCCCTTCGACTGCCGACTCGACGACACGACGATGTCGTCGGCCGACGTCCCTGATTTGCTACAGACGGAGCCGCTCAACCTTCTCCTTTTGGGTCCTTCGGGCTGCGGAAAGACTTGCCTGTCGCTACAGACGGCCGTCATCTATTCCAGCCGTGGCGTCCCCATTTTCTTTCCGGTCAAGCACTATTCCGGCCGTCTGGATTCGGATGTCGACCGCGAAGTCCAACTGCTGGATGCTCCGTCCGTCGCCCGCCTCTTGAGCGCGGCCCGGAAACTGCACAGGCCGACTCTTCTCATCGTCGATGGACATAATGAGTGTGACGTCGACCTGAGCGAATCGCTCGCGGTCGAACTCGCCGCGTGGAAACGACGATATTCCACGAATCTCCTGATTAGCTCGCAGACCAAGCCAGAGCGGAGTGATCTGCTGGATCTCCGCACGGTTGAAGTGTGCCGGCGACATTGACCATCAAGACGGCCATCGCCGCAAACGTCATGGGTGTCGAGGTCTTGCCGGAAGGAATCGAGCAGCTTCTCCGTACCGTCGCAAGTGGTCTGGAGGCCAACATTGTCGGCCACGTCGGTCGAGAGATTACCCCTGGCAGCAGCCGATTCTCTCTGCTTGACGCGTACGCCCGAAAGCGTTTAGGCATCGATGCCAGTGCCGGCATTCGCGCCCTATCTCACGTTGCGGCTTGGCTCTCCAAGCGCATGTCTTTCAGCTTGAGCGTGAGAGATCTCGACCGACTCGTGGAGGACAAGCAAATCGCGCAGGGACTCTCTCAGCGGCTACGAGACGCAGGACTATTGTCCTCGCGCGGCGACCGTGTGAGCTTCCCACACGAAATGCTCCTGGATGCGTTCGCCGCAGACGCCGTAGTTCAGGATTCCGCCGGGCAGCCTGAACGGATCTTGAGTGCCCTGAGGGCTCCTGTACATGCTGGCCGAAGGGACCTCATACTCGGAGCAATGGACGATCCGCTCTTGCGAGAAGAGGTGCTTCCTGCTCTATCCGATCCCGGCTGCATTTCGCAGTGTGTCACGGGAGCTTGTGGCGGCCATGCAGAAGCTTGGGCACACGAACGCTGCTTGGAAGTACTGCGCCTCATGCACGACGAAGCCAGTAATGCACGGCTCGAATTCTACGACTCCAGCAAGTCAATGTTAGTCTTCGATGACGATGCACTACCCAAATGGGACCCGGCGGACAGAGCCTTCGTCGATGCCCTCCATCACGCAATTGCACGAGGAAAATACATTGACGCTGTCTTCGAGATTGTTCTCATATTGGATAGACGGCTCGAAGAAGAATCGGGGCGGCTGGAGCCCGAGGCCCAAAGGGACCAGGCCGCTCTGCGAGACCGCATCTTCCACACCAGTTTCTGGCTCGGCCTTGAGCCATGCCCAGCGATTGCTACGACTTGTTCACGCTTCAACCGGCACGAGCTGATCACCAACGGTAATCGTGATCTGGCGACTTCCATCCGACCGTACTTCGAGCGTCAGAGTCTCTCTTCTGGACAGCTACTCTTGCTCGTGACGTTGGCGCGCAGCGCTTGGAATACGGAACAGCTCGCGCGAATCATGGTACCTTTTCTGGCCTCGGTTTTGCCCGCGCAGCCGGCTAATCTGCCCGGAAGTTTGGCCACAAGGTTGCTGGGCGACGTAGCGTTGCTGGGGATGGCCGGAGTTCTCAGTGAGGCCGAACGGGAAACGCTCGGTCGCGCCATCGAATCCGTGCCGTCGTCTCACGGCATACGGCGCTCATTCGCTTACCTTGATGCGCTAAGGTTCCTTGGCACGCTCAAGGACGCCGAAGAAGAACATGTGTCGGTAGCCCGGGAGGAATTGCAGCGGTGCCTTGCCAACCGGGACGACAAGGAGAGCCACGACCCGGCCTACGAACTCTATACGAGACAATTCGATCACCCCTATAGCGGCGCCTACTGTATTGCGTTTAACGAGCTGGCGGACTCTGAGCGAAAGGCGCTACTGCTTCTGGCAGTGAGGGAAGCGAAGCCATACCTGTCCTTTACGGACTGGTTGATCACGGAGTTGTCGACGTTCGATGATCCAGACATCGGCAGATTCCTGTTGCGTTTCACCGAGCCGCCTGCTTTGGGGAATCCGGGTTTCCATGATGTGATCGGCGTTTTTGTCAATGCGCACGCGACTTTGGCCGGGCTACGCTACCCTCTGCCGGCTGACTCTCGCGGGGACGAACCTCTGACTGTTTCGCTCGCAGCTTGCGGCGCCATGTACTACTGGGTTCACCGGGATGACCTCAGTGAGAGCGGGCGACGCTCGCGATGCGAGACTGCGCTCGGCCTCCTGTTTGACCACTGCGTCACGGGCGCGCTCGCTGCGCTGTGCCAATGCGAGAGGAGCGGACCGTTCCAAATGGCGAAGTTTTTGGACAGAAGGCTTTGCTCGATAGTCGACTTCCTGCCCGATCGGTTCGTGGATCTGTGTCGGCGCGCGTTACGTCG
>WTGR01000708.1:2100-3376 GCA_011523485.1 Acidobacteriota bacterium | reverse complement strand
CCGTGGCGACCGGTCTCGGGGGCGGCAGCCCGCGGGCGGCCCCGCGCGCCCTGGCTCCCGACGTTCACCACCCGCAGACCGGCAACGCGCTGTACGTGTTCGCGCTTCCGGAGTGAGCGCCGCCGCAGCGCACCCGGACTGATTTCAACTGACAGGTGAGCGCCGCTCGGCGGCATAGTCGATCACGTGAGCAGGAACAGTGGATCGCCTTCGGGGTGCTGCTAGAGGTATGCGCACCGGTCTTGACGCTGCCCGGAGATATCCGCGAGGACCCTTGTGCGGTCCAGGATCGCATTCCCGCCTTCTTCAGGTCTCGCCATCGCATTCCCAACAGATTCGCTGCCAGCAATAGTGCTTGCAAACAGTTCTGTTGTCAGGCATGAGGTCCGGACTGCTCATCCTCCCGCTCTCACAGACCTGCATTGGAGCCGAGACCGGATCGTGTCCGGACTCGCAGCCGCCGCCGCAGCTACGAACACGTGGGGCCGAATCGAAGCGGGGCGGCACGGGACGGTTGCCGCGATAGGATAGAGGCGCCGTCATGAGACCCACAGTGTCCGACGTGCCCATCTGTCACTACCGCCTCAGCCGGATCGAGTACGACCGTGCCGTAGAAGCCGGTGCGTTCGAGCCTGACGCCAAGCTGGAACTCATCGACGGAGACCTGAACGCCATGACACCGGAGGGAGTCGGCCACACGACCGGCATCGACCTCGTCGCCGACCGCCTGCGGCGCGTATTCGGCTCCGGATTCCACGTACGGATACAGCACCCGCTGGCCGTCGACGACTACTCGGAACCTGAACCGGACGTGGCCGTCGTGAAAGGCACGATCCGCGACTACCGCGAAGCCCATCCAACGGAGGCGGTGCTCGTCGTCGAGGTGTCGCACGAGTCACTGCGCTACGACCGGACGGTCAAGCAGCGCCTGTACGCGCGGTGCGGGATCCCCGAGTACTGGATCCTCGCCCTCCCTGAGAGCCGTCTCGAGGTCTACCGTGACCCGGCTGGAAACGGCTACCAGAGCGTCACCAACCATGCAGCCGGCGATATGGTCGCGCCGCTCGCGCGCCCCGACGCACGGATCGTCGTCGACGATCTGCTTCCCTAACCAACGCCGAGACTTTGCGCAGCTCGCGCGCGTGCCCACCGGCCATGCGTGATGCGTGGTGGCTGTCAGGAGCCCACACGCGGGGCTGCTAGCCAATCTGGTACTCCGGCGTGCTCATGATGAGGTGGGTCACCATGCGCAGCGGATCCTCCAGATAGGTCCGGG
>WTGR01000708.1:0-2000 GCA_011523485.1 Acidobacteriota bacterium | reverse complement strand
GTGCTCATGATGAGGTGGGTCACCATGCGCAGCGGATCCTCCAGATAGGTCCGGGCGCGGACCAGGTCCGACGTGCCGAGCTCGGCGTCGAGGAACGCCACGAGCGCGCCGCGCGTGTCCGACGACACCGGCATGCGCAGGAATCGCCCCAACAAGTAGTCCACCGCCTCGCCGGTGGTCGCCGAGCCGGCGTCCAGCACTGCCTCCGTCAAATTGATCCGGGCCGCGCCGCGCGGCGTCGGAATCAGCGTACGAAAGACTTGCGCCCAGGCGATGTAGTCGGAGACGCGCGTATTGAACAGCTCGTCCCGCTCCAGAAGCGCTAAATCCTCGGCCGACATCATGCCGGGGTCGTCGACGTTGTCCAGGGCGATCGCCGCGCCGAAGTCATGGCCGCGGCGCAGGCGCTCCCCCACCAGCCCGTCCCGGCGCCGGGTGAGGAAGTTCGGATCCCGGAAGCCGACGATGTCGGGAAACAGGTAGTTGAAGGCGGCGTTGCCCCGCTGCTGCAGGAGCGCGGGCGTAATCCAGGATCGGCCCTGCCCCCAGCCCGCGACCGACGGGGGATTCAACAGGTGCTGGCCCAGCGTGATCGTGGCGTCGTTGAAGTCCGGCACGCCCGGCACGTCGTCGGCGCCGAGCTGCTTGAGCATCGTCACCACGTGCACGACCGGGCCCTTGACGTGGGCGCCGTAGCTGGCCGCGCTGTAGAAGTCGCGGGAGAGGAACATGGTCGCCAGCAGCGGCCGCAGCTCGTAGCCGTTGTCCCGCAGGATGGCGCCGAGCTTGGCCTGCAGCGCCGGCGACGGATCCTCGCGGACGAAGAAGCGGTAGATCTTGGCTGCAATGTACTCGGCCGTGACGGGCTGCTCCAAGATGATTTCGAGCACGTCCACGCCGTCGAAGCTCCCGGTGCGGCCCAGGAAGGTCTTGGGTCCGTCGTCGTGCTGCGCTTCGTTGACCACGAAGTCCAGGTTCTCGAAATACCAGCCGGTGAAGGCGCGCGCCGCCTCGCGGACGTCGCGCTCCGTATAGTGGCCCACGCCCATCGTGAACAGCTCCATCACCTCGCGGGCGAAGTTCTCGTTGGCGGCCCCCTTCACGTTCACCCCGGCATCGAGGTAGTAGAGCATCCCCGGATCCTTCGCGACCGCGACCAGCAGCTCGCCGAAGTTCCCGGTCGCGTGACGCTCGAACATCTCGACCTGGAGCAGCATCTTGCGGTAGTCGCGGACCTTGCCCTGGGCGGTGGCGAAGTGCCCGTGCCAGAACAACGCCATCTTTTCTTCGAGCGGCCGGCGGGTGTCGAGCATCCGCTCGGCCCACCAGTAGCCGACGCGGCGGGTCTCCAGCGTGGTCGCGCGCAGCCAGTAGAAGAAGCGATCGGAGACCGGCTGTACGTGGCGGTTGACATGCTCGGGCTTGACGCGCACGCCCATGCTCTCGCCGCTCTCGATCGCCAGGTCGGTGGCGGCCGGCCGGCTCGGCGGGAAGGGGATCAACGTCTCGTCCCAGAAGCCCGAATGCATGAAGGGCTGCAGGTGGTCGTTCGCGATGTGGTCGTAGTACACGAGGGAACGGACGGCCTGCTCGGGAGTCATGTCGGCCAGCTCCCGGATCTCCTCCGGCGTGCCGGAGAAACCGGCTCGGCCCAGCAGATGCGCGGCGCGGTCGTAGCTCCAGTCCGCCGCGGCGATCGGGGTCAGATCGCCCGTCCACGAGGCCGGGCCCGGTGACCACGTCGAGCTTGCCGAAACCGCGTGACCGGTCACCGCAAGCGCCAGAACAGCGCCGGCCAGCACTGCGTGACGACGGCGTCGAGCTGTCATTGGATGGTCCCCTTCCTCACCCAGGTCGATCCCTCCCGCAGGCCCCGTTCCTCATAGCGGCACGAGCGTCGTGATTGCGGCACGAGCGTCGTGCCGGGAGCCAGGATCGGCACCCTTATCAGCCCGTGGCGAAAGTCGCGGATCCGACCTGGCCGCGGCGCGGTCGAGTTT
>WTGR01000605.1 GCA_011523485.1 Acidobacteriota bacterium | reverse complement strand
CATCCCGACGGTGGACGACGCCGTGGACGAGCCCGACGGCTCGGTCACGGTGAGCGTGGATAGCGGCACGGGCTACACGGTCGGTGCCACTTCAACCCATACGGTGAGCGTGGCCGACGATGACGTGGCCCCGGTGCCGGAGCTCAGCCTCTCGGCGGGCCCGGCGGTGGACGAGGGCACGGCGGCCGGCTTCACCATTACCGCGAACCCGGCGCCGCAGGCGGACCTCGCGATCGCGTACACCGTCGCCCAGACCGGCGACGTGCTGGATACGCCCGGCGCGGGCAGCCGCACGGTGACGCTGGCGGCGGGCGAGACGAGCATCGCGCTTTCCGTGGCGACGGCGGACGATGCGGTGAACCAGCCCGACGGCTCGGTGAGCGTCACGCTGGATGCGGGCACCGGCTACACGGTGGCGGCGGGACAGGCGAGCGGCTCGGTGGCGGTGCGCGATGACGACGTGCCGGTGGTGAGCGTAACCGCCGGGAGCGGCGTGACGGAGGGCACGGCGGCCGGCTTCACTGTGACGGCGAACCCGGCGCCGCATGCGGCGCTTGAGGTGGGGCTGACGGTGAGCCAGAGCGGCGACTTCGCGGCTTCGGGCGAGACCGGGGCCAAGACCGTGACCGTGCCGACCTCGGGCAGCGTGACGCTGGAGGTCGCGACGGAGAACGACACGGCGGACGAGCCGGACGGCTCGATCACGGCGACCCTGGGCGCCGGCACGGGCTACGAGGTGGCGGCGGCGCCGGACAATGCCGCCTCCGTGACGGTCAGCGACGACGACGCGGCGGCGGGGGCGCCGGCGATCTCGATCGCCGATGGCAGCTTCCGGGAGGACGTGGGCTGGGCGGCGTTCACGGTGACGCTGAGCCGGAAGATGGATTACCCGGTCCGGTTCCGCTACGCGACGCAGGATTCGACGCCGGTGTCGGCGCGGGCGGGCGAGGACTACCAAGCCTATCCGCGATCCTGGCGGATCATGGGCCGGTTCTCCCCGGGCCAGACGGAGACGCGCGTCCACATCCGCATCCTCAACGACAGCCATGACGAGGATCCGGAGACCTTCGAGGTGGAGCTGTTCGACGCGGACGTGTACGGCCCGCCCGGCGTGTCGGTGTCGATCGCGGACGGGGTTGCGGTGGCCACGATCGTGAACGACGACCCGATGCCGGCGGCGTGGCTGGCGCGGTTCGGTCGCACGGCGGCGGAGCAGGCGCTGGACGGCATCGCCGGGCGCATGGCGGCGCCGCGCACTGCCGGGGTGCAGGGCATCATCGCCGGGCAGGCGGTGAATCTCGGTCCTCGATCCGGCAATGGCGGAACGGAATCATCCGGGGGCGGGACAGGCTCGGCCTCGGGTAATCCGTCCGGCAGCCTGTCGATGGCGCAATCCAGCATCGCCCGCGCGTTCGGCGCCGGCAATGGCGGCTTCGGATCGGGTCCGGGGGAGTCTTTCGGCAACCATGGCAGTGGAAACGGCCATGACGGCCTCGGCTTCAGCACCGACAGTAGCGGGCCGCAATCCCGGTCCATGACGGCGCGCGAGGCGCTGCTGGGTTCGAGCTTCACGGCGACGGGGGAGAAGGACGGCTCGGGCGGCACGATGGCCTTCTGGGGCCGGGCGGCGCAGTCGCACTTCGACGGCCGCGAGGGCACGTTCTCGCTCGACGGCGAGGCGACCACGGCCATGCTGGGCGCCGACTATGCCCGCGACAGGTGGATGGTCGGGCTTGCCCTGATGCAGACCGGCGGCAAGGGCGGCTATGCCGACACCGGGTCGGGACCGCAGTCCTGTCCCGAGGACCTCGACGCGGAGATGGCGCATCTGTGCGACGGCGCGGTCCGGGAGGGCGATGGCAAGGTGGAGGCCTCGCTGACGGCGGCGGTGCCCTATGCGGCGTTGCAGGCATCGGAGCGGCTGAAGCTCTGGGGCGCGGCCGGCTACGGCACCGGCGAGGTGACGCTGAAGCCGGAGACGGGCGGGTCCTACAAGGCCGACATCGCCTGGACCATGGCGGCGCTCGGCCTGCGCGGCGATCTGCTTCCCCCGCCGCAGGAGGGCTCCGGCCCCGCCCTTGCGGTCACGTCGGACGCCTTGTGGGCGCGGACCTCCTCGGACAAGACGCACGATCTGGCGGCGTCGGAGGGCGACGTGACGCGGCTGCGGCTCGGTCTCGAAGGGAGTTACCGGATCGCGCTGGAAGAAGGCGGTTCGGTGACGCCCAAGCTGGAGGTGGGCGCGCGCCATGACGGGGGGGATGCCGAGACCGGCTTCGGGGTCGAGCTCGGCGGCAGGCTCGCCTGGGTGGACCCGGCGCTCGGGCTCTCGCTCGACCTGTCGGGCCGCACGCTGATCGCCCACGGCAATGACGATCTCAAGGACCGGGGGTATTCGGCGTCGCTCGCCTTCGATCCCGACCCGGCGACGAAGCGGGGTCCGTCGCTGACGCTGATCCAGGACTGGGGCGGCCAGGCCAAGGGCGGGCTCGATGCGCTGTTCGCGCCGGAGACGATCGACCGGCGCTCGGGCGGCGGCGAGCCCACCGCGCGCTGGCAGGCGGAGGCGGCATACGGCTTCCCGGCCTTCTCGGGCCGCTTCACCGGCAGCCCGCATGTGGGGCTCGGGCTCGCCACCGGCAGCCGCGACTACAGCCTCGGATGGAGATTGACGCCGGCGGCCAATGCCAACGCGCCGGACCTCTCCTTCGGGCTGAAGGCGACAAGACGCGAGAGCGATGTCGCGCAGCCCGGGTACACGGTCGGCCTGGAGGCTACCCTGCGGTGGTGACGGCTTGGCCGGAACGGGGCGGCACGCTCTCCGCGATGCGCTCGCGAAGCATGGTGGGCCGTGCATCCGGCAGAGTGCGTCTCAAGCAGTGGCGAACTTCCGGCTGACCTTGCCGACAATGGCGCCAGGTCGAAGTGGCTGTCGGGTGTGTTGAGCAATGGGGAAACGCTTTGGCGAGGGTGCGCAGACCGTTTGGGCCGGCCGACGCGAAGCCGACGGTATGCGGTCCCGGCAAGGCTTGAATCGGAGAGCGTGATCGCTACAGGATACGGACCTGACAACGCCCCCTGTTGGCCAGCGCCCGAGGCGCCAGACCGCGCCCACGCACCCAAGGCCGGTATGCGGTGCAATAGATGCGCGCAGCTTCGCTTCGTCACTAATGACACCGCTTTCGGTTTGATCGCGAAACAGATTCGAGAATGAAATAGTCGTTGCAAATGGCTATGTTACGGAAATAGCCGTTCTTCCCGACAGCAAGACCGGCCCGCGCACGGTCTCGCTCTCGCCCGAGGCGGCGCAGGTGCTGGCCACCCTGCCGCGCCTTCCCGGCAACCCCTGGGTGATCCCCGGCGCGAAGCCCGGCGCCC
>WTGR01000078.1 GCA_011523485.1 Acidobacteriota bacterium | reverse complement strand
ACCCCGGTCCCGTGGCTGAGAACCACGTATCCTAACCCCTAGACGATACCGCCACGTCGACCGTCCCTCTATTTTAGCAACCCGCCGTTTCGACCGTCAACGAAGGGCGTTATCATGGACGCGTGATTCGCGCCGCCCTCGGGCTCACGGCCGGTCTGGCGCTGGGCGCCGCCGCCGCCGCCTGGATCTCGGCGGGGCAGGTCGCCGGCCCGGCCCTCGCCATCGTGCAACCCGGCGAGTTCGTCGGGCGCACTGCTTCCTTCGTCGCGACCGCGGAGACGCCTGGAGCCGAGTTCCTCACGCTCACCGCGCACATCGAGCAGGATGGAACCGTCCACCCGCTCTTCTCCCTCGACGATCCGGCGGGCGCCGCGCTGCAGCAGGAGACCGACGACCGCCTGCGCATCGCGCGTACGTTCGACCGGGAGACGCACCCCGACCTGGCGGAGGGCCCGGCGCGCATCGTCGTCGCGGCGACTAGGCCGGTGCTGTTCGGGCTGCGCGAGAGCGGGTCGGAGACCGCCGTCGACGTCACCATCCGCCTCACGCCGCCCCGCCTGACGCCGCTGTCGACGCTGCACCACGTCAGGCACGGCGGCTCGGAGCTCGTCGTCTACCGGGTGATCCCCGCGGACGCCGGGTCGGGGGTCCGCGTCGGAGACGTCGAGTACCCCGGCTACCCGGCGGCCGGCGCCGGAATCGACGGGCGCGACGACCTGCGGATCGCGTTCTTCGCGTTGCTCCATGACCAGGACCTGGGTACGCCGATCGAGCTGTACGCGCGGGACCGGGCCGGCAACGAAGCGACGGCCGACTTCGCGCACCGGGTCTTCGAACGGCCTTTTCGCCGCTCGCGGATCCCCCTGAGCGACGGCTTCCTGCGCCGCGTCGTGCCCGGCATCGTGGCACAGTCGCCGGAGCTGGCCGGCGAGCACGCCGACAACTCCACGCCGTCCCCCGAGCTGCTCCAGATCTATCTGCTCATCAACGGGCAGCTCCGGGAGAGCAACCGGGGCGCCATCAGGGCGCTGGCCGCGGACACGGCTCCCCGCCAGCTCTGGAGCGGTCCGTTCCGGCAGCTCGCGAACTCGCAGGTCGAATCGGGCTTCGCCGACCATCGGACGTATCTCTACGACGGGAACGAGGTCGATCAGCAAGTGCATCTCGGGTTCGATCTCGCGTCGACGGCGAACGCGCCGGTGCGTGCGGCGAACGCAGGAACCGTCGTCTTCGCCGAGTACCTCGGCATCTTCGGCCGTTGCGTGGTGATCGATCACGGCATGGGACTCCAGTCGCTCTACGCCCACCTGTCGTCGGTCGACGTCGCGGCGGGAATGCCGGTCGAGCGCGACCAGCAGATCGGCCTGAGCGGGCAGACCGGCCTGGCCGGCGGAGACCACCTGCACTTCGCGATGCTGCTGCAGGGCCGACCGGTGACCCCGATGGAATGGTGGGACGAGCACTGGATCGAGGACCGCGTGCTGCGCAAGCTGCGTGAGGTTGCGGGCGCGCCGGCGCCCAGGTGACCCCTGCGGCGGACTGCTATAATCGAAGGGTTCGCAAGGAACCTGGGGAACGCACCCTCGGCGTGCCGTTCCGTTTGAGCCCGTACTCACATCCGCGCAGGAGAAGCTCGATGCGACACCGCACATTCTGGATCCTCGTCTCGCTCGCCGCGATCGCGGTCGCGGGCGCATGCAATTCGCGCTCGGACGTACCGCCCGTGTCCATCGTCCCCGAAGGGGGCGGCGCGGCAGCCAACGCGGTCGGGGCCACCGGCACCAGCACCGTGAGCGGCTCGATCATGCTTGCGGGCGAACCGCCGGCGCCCGAGATTATCCGCATGAACTCCGACCCGGTCTGCGTCAAGGAAGCGACGAACACCGAGACGGAGTACTACGTGGTCGGCGACGGCGGCGGGCTCGGCAACGTGTTCGTGTACGTGAAGGAAGGCCTTTCGGGGTCGTACCCGGCGTCCGGCGAGACCGTCGTCCTCGACCAGCAGGGCTGCCGCTATACGCCGCACATCTTCGGCGTGCAGGTCGGCCAGACCGTGCAGATCACCAACTCCGATCCCACGCTGCACAACATCCACGCCACGCCGGCCGTCAACCCCGAGTTCAACACGGGCCAGCCGATTCAGGGCATGTCGATGGAGCGGACGTTCGACCAGGTCGAGGTCGCCCTGGACGGTTCGCCGATGGTGCCCTTCAAGTGCGACGTGCACGGCTGGATGAACGCCTACGTCGGCGTGCTCGACCATCCGTACTTCGTGACGACGGGCCCCGACGGCGGGTTCGACATCGGCAACCTGCCGGCCGGAAACTACGTCATCGCGGCATGGCACGAGATGCTGGGTGAGCAGACGCAGAACGTGACGGTCGGCGACGGCGCAACCGCCAACGTTTCGTTCACGTTCACCGTCGGCTAGTTTCGGGCTGGTCGGTCGACACCTGCGGAGTCGATCGGGTCGGGGTCGTCCGGTCGCGGGCGCCCCGGCCCGGTGCGCGTTCCGCCGCGGCCCGCGCGGCCGCCGCTCATGCGCTGGCTGCATTTCTATCTGAGGTTCGTCGTCGCGGCGTCTCTGCTGCTCATCGTGGCCGGCGGTCTGGTCACCAGCACCGGTTCCGGGCTGGCCGTTCCGGACTGGCCGAACACCTACGGCACCTTCATGTTCGCCTTCCCCCTCTCGCAGATGGTGGGCGGCATCTTCTACGAACACGGCCATCGTCTCATCGCCAGCACGGTCGGTCTGCTGACCATCGGGCTGGCTTTCTGGTTGGCGCGCATCGAGCGGCGACGCTGGGTCCGCCGCCTGGGGTGGACCGCGCTGGCGGCGGTCGTCATACAAGGGCTGCTCGGCGGGATAACGGTCCTGTACTTTCTGCCCGCTCCCGTCTCCATCAGCCACGCGGGTCTGGCGCAGATCTTCTTTGCGCTCGTGGTGAGCCTGACGCTGTTCACCTCGCCGGGCTGGCGTACAGGTCCCGGCGGGCGCGGCGCACGAAACGATCCTGTCCTGGCGCGGCTCGCGCTGCTCGCGCCGGCCGTCATCTATGCACAGATCCTGATCGGCGCGACGATGCGCCATACCGGGGCCGGCCTCGCGATTCCCGATTTCCCGCTCGCCTTCGGACACCTCGTTCCGCCGCAGTGGACCACCGGCATCGCCATCCACTTCGCCCATCGCGTGGGTGCGGTGGCCGTGACGGCCATGGTGCTGGCGACGGCGGGACACCTGCTGTTCCATCATCCGGGACGACGTGAGCTGACGCGGCCCGCGCTCCTGCTCTCCGCGCTCGTGCTCGTGCAGGTGGGCCTGGGCGCCTGGACCGTGCTGAGCGGCCGGCAGGTGGCGGTGAACACCGCCCACGTGGCCGTCGGAGCCGCCGCGTTCGCCGCGTCGGTCGTGCTCGCGTTGCGCGTGCACCGGGAGCGGTTCGCGGACGCCGGAGCCGACGTCCGCCCGGCGTCGAGCGACGCGGCGGCGCCAATCGGCGCCGGCTCGGAGGCGCGGGCGTGAAGAGCGATGCGGCGACGATGCCGGCGACGTCGAACCGCGTTGCGGACTACCTGGCGCTCACGAAGCCGCGGCTCAATTCGCTCGTGGTGGTGACGGCCGGCGTAGGCTACTACCTAGGCGCCGCAACGCCCGACCTCGCCGTCGCGCTCCACGTGCTGGTCGGGTCGGCGCTGGTGGCGGGCGGCGCGGCGGCCTTCAACCAGGTCGCCGAGCGGGACATCGACGAGGTCATGCTGCGCACCCGGCTGCGCCCCATGGCCGCGGGCCGTCTCACCCCGACCGAGGGCCGGCTCTTCGCCGCGACACTCAGCGCGGCCGGCCTGATCGAGCTTGCGCTGCGCGTCAACACGCTCACCGCCCTGGTCGCCCTGGCCACGTTGATCAGCTACGCCGGCATCTACACGCCGCTCAAGCGGAGGACCGCGTGGGCCACCCTGATCGGCGCCGTGCCGGGCGCGCTGCCACCCGTGATCGGCTGGACCGCCGCGCGCGGCGCCCTGACGGTGGAGGCGTGGATCCTGTTCGGCATCGTCTTCCTCTGGCAACTGCCGCATTTCCACGCGCTGTCCTGGCTCTACCGGGAAGACTTCGGCCGCGCCGGCCTGCCCCTGGTGGCCACTCGGGACCCCGCGGGCCGGCGCACGGCGTTGCACGCGCTCCTCTTCACCGCCGCACTCATCCCCCTGAGCCTGACCCCGACGGCGGTGGGGATGGCGGGGCCGCAGCACGTCGTGGTCGCCGGCACCCTGGGCGCGCTCTTCCTGGCCCTGGCCATCCGTTTTCTGGCGCGGCCCTGCGAGACGCGGGCGCGAGCCCTCTTCGTCGGCTCGCTGGTGTATCTGCCGTTGTTCTGGATCTCGTTGCTGGCAACCCCCGCACTCTGAGGCCGCCCGCGTGCTCGACGTCACCGATCTGCCCGGTGTGAACGCCACGCTGAACGCCGTCTCGGCCACGCTGTTGGCGACCGGCTACATCCTGATCAGGACCGGCCGGACCGAGCAGCACCGCGCGTGCATGCTCGCCGCCTGCGCCACTTCGACCCTCTTCCTGGCCTCGTACGTCGTCTACCACCTCAACGTCGGCTCGGTGGCATTCACCGGACAGGGGCCGCTCCGCGTCGTGTACTTCACCGTGCTGATCAGCCATATCGTGCTCGCGGCGCTCATACTGCCGCTGGCCCTCGCGACCCTGCTCCGCGCGCTGCGCGGGCGTTTCGCGGCCCACGCGGCGATCGCCCGCTGGACATTGCCGGTCTGGCTGTACGTGTCGGTGACCGGCGTGATCGTCTACTGGATGCTGTACCGGATGTGAGCGACCGGCCGGCCAGGAGTCTGCGCCACAGAACGCAACGCAGTGAGTTCTGAGTCGCAGCCTCCTGGAGCGGGGGGGATGGGCCGAAACGCCGAGCCTGCGAGGCGTTTCGGGGCGCTACCGCGCCACGCCGACTGCCGCCGCGGCGAGGGTGGCCACCAGGCCGCGCAGGCGGACCACGTCGCCGTCCCCGTCCGGATGCACTCGACTCGAGAGAAAGACGACGACGGTCTCCGTCTGCGGATCGATCCAGATGGAGGTTCCCGTGAATCCGGTGTGCCCGTAGGACCCGCGGGCGAAGAGATCCCCGCGGTTGCTCGAATAGCGCGAGTCGATGTCCCAGCCGAGCCCGCGCACGTCCTGCAGCCGGGCAGGCGTCGAAGGCCTCGTCATGCGCGCCACGGTGAGCGGCGACAGCAGCGCGGCGCCGGACGGCGCCCGGCCGCCGGCAAGCAGCATCGCACCGAAACGAGCCAGATCGTCGGCCGTGCCGAACAACCCGGCGTGCCCCGCCACGCCTCCCATCCGCCGCGCGGTCGGATCGTGCACGGTGCCCCGCAGCATGACCGCCCCGGGTCCGCCGCACGGCCAGCCGAGGGGCGTGCACGCCTCGGTGGGAGCGATGCGCGCAGCGCGATCGCCACCCGGTCGGAAGGATGTGTCGCGCATCCCGAGCGGAACGAACAGCCGCTCCGCCGCGAAGACGTCGAGCGGCGTCCCGCTCGCCCGCCGGACGATCTCGCCGAGCAGCAGGAAGTTGAGGTCGCTGTAGATGAACGCCTCGCCCGGGGGCGCCTCGAGGCGTTCGGCGAACACGCGCCGCAACGCCTCGCCGGCGCCCTCGAACTCCTCCTCGAGCGGCAGGTCGGGCCGCAGCCCGGACACGTGCGTCAACAAGTGCTGGATGGTGACGGCGTCCTTGCCGTGGCGCTCGAATCCGGGCAGGTAGCGGGCGACCCGGTCCCGCAGCCGGACGACGCCCTCCTCCACGAGGACCATCATGCTCGGTGCGGTCGCAATGGCCTTCGTCAGCGAGGCGAGATCGAAGATCGTATCGACCGTCATCGGTTCGCGCACCGGACTCACCGCGCGGTGGCCGAACGCCTGCCGGTAGACGGTCCGGCCCGCGTGGGCGACCAGCACCACCGCGCCGGGCAACTGGCCGGCCGCGATCGCATCCCGGACGACGGCATCGATTCGCGCGAGACGAGCCGCGTCGAGCGCCGGCGCCGGGCCCTCGCGGTCCTGAACAGCGGACCGCACCGCGGCTCGCGCCGGCGGCGCGACGAGCATCGCCGCGAGTGCTCCGAAAAGGATCAGGCGAAGGCGAATCGAGTGCATCGGTCGGACCGGATCCGAGTGTATACTGTTGGTTCGCTCCGGGCGGGCGCGGGGCGTCGCGCTCCCGCCATCCCCGGTGGAGTCACCACCAGGCCAAGAGGAAAACGCCATGCCACGTTCCGCAATCAGCGTGACGGCGCCGGTCGTCGCGGCACTGCTCCTGACATCGCTCGCCGCGGTCGCGTCCGCGCAGACCGGCGTGGTCACGGGTTCGGTGCGCGATGTGGAAGGCGAGCCGATCGTCGGCGCGGAGGTGGTGGGAGAGAACACGGAGTGGCAGCGCCGCATCGAGACGACCACCAACGACGCCGGCCGCTTTTCCTTCATCGGCCTGCAGCGGGGACGCTGGCTGTTTCTGATCCGGCAGCGGGGCTACGAGCCGGTTCAGGGATTCGCCAACGTACGGGGCTCGGGCACGGGGCGCGTGAACTTCGTCATGGAGACCGACCCGCTCCATCCGCCCGCGCCGTCGACCGGCGTATTGGCCAACCTCCGGGGCGACGAGCTGGAAGAAGCCCTCGACGCCGCCGACGCGCTCTACGACCGCGGCGACTTCGATGCCGCCATCGACGCATACGAATCGGTGCTGGAGAGCGTACCCGGGCTCACCGGTCTGCACGTCCAGATAGGACATGCCTACCGCGAGAAGAACGACCGCGCGCGCGCGCTCGCGGCATATCGTGCGGTTCCGGCCGGCGGCCCCGCGAGCGTCGAGGCGCAGGGAGCGATCGAAGCGCTCCAGGCCGGCGTGGACCGCTAGGATCTTCCGCGCGCCTGGAGCGCGGAGGGGGCGCCCATCGCATTCGACATACTTCGGCGAGCAATCTCCCGGGAGCGCTCCGGGACACACAGGAGCATGACATGAGCCTGCGTCTGCAACACACCATCTCTTGCACGTTCGGTCTAGCCCTGAGCTTCGCGATTGCCGGTTCGGCAGCCGCACAGGGCCAGGGGCGCGTGGTCGGCCAGGTCGTGGACGAGAACGGGAACCCACTGGCCGGCGCCCAAATTACGGCTACCAATCCGAATGCCAATCCTACGGAGTTCACCACGACGACCGGGAACGACGGGAACTTCGCCATCATCGGGCTGGTGAGCGGACAATGGATGTTCCGGGCCGACTGCACGGACGCCTGCGGCGAGCGGAACGGGTCGCCGCGCGGCTTCTCGCCGAGCGAGGGTCCTTCGAACATCACCCAGACCCGGAACGCGCCCATCGACTTCGAGCTGATTCGCATCCGCCACCCGCTGGCGCAGATGCTGGGCGACGATGCGGTCGCCGGGATCGACCTCGACGCGATCGACGCGCGGATTGCGTCTGCCGACGGGGCCTTCAACGGCGGGAACTACCAGGAGGCGATCTCCGGTTACGAAGCCGTTCTCGCTCAGCTCCCGGCACTGAGCAACCTGCACTTCAACATCGGCAACGCCTATGCGCAACTGCAGCAGACCGATGCCGCCATCGCGGCGTACGACCGCGCACTGGCTGCGGACCCGCAGAACCAGACCGTACAGGTCGCCCGCGCCAGGGTGCGCCTGGCAGCCGGTACGGCGGATGCGGCCGACCGACAGTTGCTCGAGCAGGCCGCAACCAGCCTCTCCGCCTCGCGCGAGGACCTCTACAACCAGGGCGAGCAGGCCTTCTCCCAGGGAGACGTGGACGGCGCGGCCCAGTGGTACGAGCGGGCGAACATGGTCGATCCGAGTTGGGCGAAGCCCCTCTTCAAGCTCGCCCTCGTCGCGTTGAACAAGGGCGACATGGACACCGCCAAGGAGTACTTCCAGCGTACGATCGACGTCGACGATCCGACGTCCGCAGCCGAGACCGCGCAGGCCCAGGCTACGTTGAACGCACTGCCCTAGTGGTCCGTCACGCCCTAATCTGCGGACACGGACATGGGTTTACAGCGCGTAATCGTTGACGAATCCCAGCACCGCGCACCCGCACATTTAGGTGTGGCACAGCACTAGTCGTGCGGCGCGCCCGTCACCAGCGGGGCGTAGCCGGCCTCGAAGAGCGCGTCGCGGACTAGCGCCGGCCCCGCCGGAGGGCGGATCCGCACGTTCCTTGTCGCACGCGGTGCCGCAATCCGGCACCGCGTGCACGTTCCGTCATTCCTTGAAACACGGCACTGTAGCCCGCTTGACAACTCCGCGAAGTTCGTTGCACAATCTTACTGAATGAACGTTCATTCACAGACAGTTCCGCCCGGCGGGAACGCGCAACACGGGCTCCCGGCTCGCCGGCAGCCCGGCACGGGCGACAAGCGGACCGCGATTCTGGACGCAGCCACGCGGGTGTTCGCCCGGCGCGGCTTCTTCAACGCGCAGGTCGCGGACGTGGCGCGGGAGGCCGGGGTCGCCGCCGGGACCGTGTACCTCTACTTCCGGAGCAAGGACGACCTGCTGACGTCGATCTTCGAGAAGTCGATGACGCGGGCGCTCGAAGAGGCGGACCGCGCGCTGGCCGGGGTCACCGATCCGGTCGAGCGGCTGCGCCGCCTCGCGCGCGTGCATCTCGGCGGTCTCGGCAGCCGGCGCGACCTGGCGATCGTGTTCCAGGTCGAGCTGCGGCAGTCCACGAAGTTCATGGAGCGGTTCTCGGCCGCCCAGCTCCGGACGTATCTCGATCACCTGCGGGACGCCGTCCGTGCGGCGCAGGAAGCCGGCGTGTTCCGGACCGACCTGAACGCGACGCTGGCGGCGAAGGCCATCTTCGGCGCACTCGACGAGATGGTGACGAACTGGGTGCTGAGCAACCGCGACCACCGGCTGGTCGACGACGCGGACCCGGTCATCGATCTGCTGGTCAATGGAATGAAGGCGCAGCCAACGGTCTGAACGATGCAACGGATACACTCCATCGCCGTGCTCGGCGCGGGCGCGATGGGCGCCCAGATCGCCGCCCATGCCGCCAACGCCGGCCTCCGTGTGCTCCTCCTCGATCTCGACGCCGCGACCGCCCGCGAAGGGCTGAAGCGGGCGCGCAAGCTGAAGCCGGACCCGTTCTTCACGCCGGAGACGGCGCGGCGCATCGCCGTGGGCGGGTTCGACACCGATCTGGAGCGCGTCGGCGAGCACGACTGGATCCTCGAAGCCGTCGTCGAGCGGCTGGACGTGAAGCGGGAGTTGCTGGCCAGGATCGAGCCGCACCGGGCGGCGCACGCCGTGGTCAGCTCCAACACGTCGGGGATCCCGATCGCCAGCCTCGCGGACGGGCGCGGCGAGGCTTTCCGCCGCCACTGGCTCGGCACCCACTTCTTCAACCCGCCGCGGTATCTGCCGCTGCTCGAGGTCATCCCGACGGCCGACACGGATTCGGCCCTGCTCGACGCCATGGTGAAGTTCGGCGATCACGCGCTGGGCAAGGGCGTGGTCGTCGCCAAGGACACCCCGAACTTCATCGGCAACCGCATCGGCATGTTCGGCGTCGCACGGATCCTGGAGCAGCTCGCGGGCGGCGCGTACACGATCGAGGAAATCGACGCGATGACCGGCCCCGTCATCGGCCGGCCCCGCTCGGCGACGTTTCGCACGCTGGACATCGCGGGTCTGGACATCCTGGCCCACGTGGCGGCCAACCTCGCCGGGCGCCTCGAGAACGCGGATGAGCGCGCCTCCTTCACACTGCCCCCGTTGATCGCCGATATGGTCGAGCGGGGCTGGATCGGATCGAAGGCGGGCGGCGGCTTCTACCGCAAGCAGAAGACCGGCGGCGGCAGCGAGATTCGGACGCTGGATCCGGGCGCGATGGACTACCGCGCCCGCCGGCCGCCGCGACTGCCGGCGCTGGACGCCGCCGCCGCGATGGACGACCACGGCGAGCGGATTCGGACCTTGTTCGAGAGCCGCGACCGCGTCGGCGAGTTCCTGCGCGCCACGCTTGCCCCGACGCTGGTGTACGCGGCGGAGGTCGCCCCGCAGATCGCGCACACCATCGACGACGTCGACCGCGCCATGCGGTGGGGCTTCGGCTGGGAGCTCGGGCCCTTCGAGCTCTGGGACGCCATCGGGGTGGAGCGGGTGCTGGAGGCGGCCGGGCGGACGAAGCCGCCCGAGATCGTGCGCGCCGTGCAGCATTCGGCGCCACCGGCGGCGAGTAGCGTCCGCTTCCGGGAGGGCCCGATCCCCCCGCGCGCACCCGACCTGCAGATCCTGCAACGGGCGAAGGAGCAGCGTCCGCCGGTCCGACGGAACGCCGGTGCGAGCCTCGTCGACCTCGGCGACGGCGTGCTCGGCCTGGAGTTCCACTCGAAGATGAACGCCATCGGCGGCGATACCGTCGCGATGATGACGGCCGGCGTGGAGGAGGCGTCCCGGAACTTCGACGCGCTGGTGATCGGCAACGACGCGCCGGCGTTCTCGGCGGGCGCCAACCTGATGCTCCTGCTGCTCGAGGCGCAGGAGGAGAACTGGGACGAGATCGACCTGATGGTGCGCACGTTCCAATCGGCCGTGCTGGGGCTGCGCTACGCCGCCGTGCCGGTGGTCGTCGCCCCGGCCGGACTGGCGCTTGGCGGCGGCTGCGAGATCGTGCTCCACGGGGACCGCGTGCAGGCGGCGGCCGAGACCTACATGGGCCAGGTGGAGGTGGGCGCCGGCCTGATCCCGGCCGGGTGCGGCACCAAGGAGCTGCTCGCCCGGTTCACGGCCCGCGTCCCGGCGGGTGCGGCCGACCCGCTGCCCTGCATCCAGCAGGCGTTCGAGCTCATCGGATTCGGCAAGGTCTCGACGAGCGCCGCCGACGCCCGGCGCCTGGGGCTGCTGCGCGAGGCGGACAACGTCACGATGAACCGGGAACGTCTGCTGGCCGATGCGAAGGCGACGGCTCTGGACATGGCGCGGGCCGGCTATCAGCCGCCGCCGCCGCGCCACGACATCCCCGTGGGCGGGGCCGGCGTCCGCGCGGCGCTCGATCTCGGCGTGCATATCGCGTGGCGCGGCGGACGCATCAGCGACTACGACGCCCACCTGGGACGGACCCTCTCGCGCATCCTCGCGGGCGGCGACCTCCCCCATGCCACGACGGTGTCGGAGCAACGGTTGCTGGACCTCGAACGCGAAGCGTTTCTGAGCCTGTGCGGCGAGCGGAAGACGCAGGAACGCATCGCCCACGTGCTCAAGACCGGCAAACCCCTGAGGAACTGATGACCGACCGTGGGGCCGGCCTGCCGCTCGTGCTCGTCCCCGGCATCCAGGGCCGCTGGGAGTGGATGCTGCCCGCGGTGGACGCGCTCGCGGCGCGCTGCCGCGTGATCAGCGGGTCGTTGCCGGGCGACTACGGCTCCATCGCCGACACCGATCCGGCAGTCGGATTCGAACGCTACACCGAATGGCTCGACGCCCTGCTCGACCGCGCCGGCGTTCACGGTCCGGTGTCGTTGTGCGGCGTGTCCTACGGCGGCTGGATAGCCCTGCACTACGCCGCGTGCCGCCCGGAACGCGTCAGGACCCTGACGCTCGTCTCCACTCCCTCGCCCGCGTGGAAGCCCGGATGCAGAGTGGAGCGGTACCTGGCCGCGCCCCGTCTGATGGCGCCGGTCTTCGCGCTCGGGTCGTGCTTCCGCCTCTACCCGGAGCTGGCGGCCGCCTTCCCGTCGCCCGGCGCGCGCGTCCCCTTCATCGCAAGTCACCTGTGGCGGATCACACGGTATCCGGCGGCGCCGACCTGCATGGCCGAGCGCGCGCGCTGCGCGGACCGCTTCGACTTCGCGTCCGACTGCGCCCGCATCGCGGCGCCCACCCAGGTCGTGACCGGCGAGCCGGGCCTCGATCGGGTGGTGGACGTCGCCAGCACGCGGGAGTACCTGCGGGCAATCCCGGGCGCGCGCTACGATCGGCTCGACCGAACCGGGCACATGGGACTCGTCACGCGTCCGGAGCGCTTCGCCGACGTGGTGACCGAGTTCGTCCGCTTGCACGCCGGCAGACCCGCCGCGGTACGGGTACCGGCCTGATCGACTTGAGCAACCCCAACGAGTCAAGACCATGAGAGACGCAGTCATCGCATCCGCCGTCCGCACCCCGGCCGGCAAGGCGCCCAAGGGCACGTTGCGCACGACCCGGCCCGACGAGCTGGCCGCCGTCGCGATTCGCGAGGCGCTGCGGCGCGCCGGGGGCATCGAGCCCGAAACGGTCGACGACGTCATCCTCGGCTGCGCGATGCCCGAAGCCGAGCAGGGGATGAACGTGGCCCGCATCGCCAGCCTGCGGGCCGGGATTCCGGTCGCGGCGTCGGCCGTCACCATCAACCGCTTCTGTTCGTCGGGGCTGCAGTCCATCGCCTTCGCGGCGGAGAAGATCATGGTCGGCTGGGCCGAGACGATAGTGGCGGGCGGCACCGAGTCGATGAGCCTCGTGCCGATGGGAGGGCACAAGATCGCCCCGAATCCCGAGCTCGTGGCCCACTACCCGGACGTCTATCTCAGCACCGGCCTGGTCGCCGAGAACCACGCGCGGGAGTCGTCGATCAGCCGGGACGAGCAGGACGCCTACGCGCTGCGCAGCCATCAGCGTGCGCTCGCGGCCCTGGAGGCCGGCCGTTTCGACGCGGAGACGGTGCCGGTGACGGTCAGCGTCGCCGAGCCCGCCAACGGCAACGGAGAGGCGCCGGCGGTGCGGGACGTCACGTTCGACCGCGACGAGGGACCGCGCGCGGACACCTCGCTGGAGGCGCTGGGCAAGCTGCGCCCGGTGTTTCTCGCCGGCGGGTCGGTGACCGCCGGCAACTCGTCGCAGATGAGCGACGGCGCGGCCGCCGTCGTCGTGACCACCGCGGAGCGGGCCGCGCAGGCGGGACTGAGGCCGCTGGCGCGCTTCGTCGCCTACGCGACGGCGGGCGTCGACCCGGAGCTGTTCGGCATCGGCCCGGTCCCGGCGATACGCAAGGCGCTCGAGACGGCCGGGTTGACGCTGGACGACATCGACCTGGTGGAGCTGAACGAGGCCTTCGCCGCCCAGATCCTGGCCTGCCTGCGCGAGCTGCCGATCGATCCCGACCGGCTCAACGTCAATGGCGGCGCCATCGCGCTCGGCAGATGAGCGACGGCGCGGCCGCCGTCGTCGTGACCACCGCGGAGCGGGCCGCGCAGGCGGGACTGAGGCCGCTGGCGCGCTTCGTCGCCTACGCGACGGCGGGCGTCGACCCGGAGCTGTTCGGCATCGGCCCGGTCCCGGCGATACGCAAGGCGCTCGAGACGGCCGGGTTGACGCTGGACGACATCGACCTGGTGGAGCTGAACGAGGCCTTCGCCGCCCAGATCCTGGCCTGCCTGCGCGAGCTGCCGATCGATCCCGACCGGCTCAACGTCAATGGCGGCGCCATCGCGCTCGGCCATCCACTCGGCTGCACCGGCGCGAAGCTGACGGCCACGCTGCTCCACGAGCTCGAGCGGCGGAACGGGCGCTACGGCATGGTCACCATGTGCGTGGGCGGCGGCATGGGGGCCGCCGGCATTTTCGAGCGACTCTGACCGGGTTCCGCGCGGTGCGACCACGCGGGCCGGGGCAAATTCAAGAGACGAGGGACATCATGACCACCACCGCAATCGAGACGGTTCCGCGCGGCGGGGAGTGGCTCCTGGAGGCGGCGCCGCAGGAGACGATATTCACCCCGGAGCGCATGACCGAAGAGCACCGGCTGATACGGCAGACGGCCCAGGAGTTCACCGACGAGGTCGCCGGCCACACCGAGCAGCTCGAGACGAAGGACTGGGACCTGACCCGCGAGCTGCTGCGGCGCGCCGGCGAGCTCGGGCTGCTGGCGACCGACGTGCCGGAGGCCTACGGCGGCCTGGCGCTCGACAAGGCCAGCGCGGCCGTCATCGCGGGCTGCCTCGGCCAGTGCGGTTCCTTCAGCGCCACCTACGGCGCGCACGCCAACCTCGCGATCCTGCCGATCCGGATGTTCGGCACCGACGAGCAGAAGCAGCGCTACCTGCCGTCCCTGGTGACCGGGGAGACCGTCGGCGCCTACTGCCTGAGCGAGGCGGGCTCCGGCTCGGACGCGCTCGGCGCCAAGGCGCGCGCGGCGCGGCAGGCGGACGGCAGCTTCGTGCTGAACGGCGAGAAGATGTGGATCACCAA
>WTGR01000490.1 GCA_011523485.1 Acidobacteriota bacterium | reverse complement strand
CGGGGCGCGCCGCCGTGCTCTTCCGCACCAACGCGCAGTCGCGGGTGATCGAGGAGGCGCTGGGGCGCGCGGGCATCCGCTACCGCGTGGTCGGCGGCGTCCGCTTCTACGAACGCCGGGAGATCAAGGACGCCCTCGCCTACCTGAAGCTGTTGCTGAACCCGGACGACGACATCAGCCTGCGCCGGGTCGTCAACGTCCCGCCGCGCGGGATCGGCCCGGGCGTGATGACGGGGCTGGAAGGCATCGAGCCCCCGCCCGTCCATGACGCGCCGCTTTTCGACGAACCCGCCGGTCCGGACGCCGCGGGGACCGGATGGTCGCTGTGGAAACGGCTGTTGCGCGCGACCGACGAGCACCTGCTGCCGAAGCGGGCCCTGACCGCGCTGTCGGCGTTCCGGACGCTGATGGAGTCGTCGCGGGCGACCGCCGCGAGGCGATCTGTCTCGGAGACGCTCTCCGCCGTCCTCACCGAGAGCGGCTACGTGGCGGCGCTACGCAAGGACGGCAGCGAGGAGGCCGAGAGCCGCCTGTCGAACCTGATGGAGCTGGTGTCGGCGGCCCAGGACTACGAATTGCGGGAAGAAGAGCACAGCCTGGGCGGCTTCGTCGACGCGTACTCGCTGCAGTCGGAGGCCGACGAAGGGGAGGGGTCGGAGGACGCACGCGTCTGGCTGATGACGCTGCACGCGGCCAAGGGGCTGGAGTTCCCGCTCGTCGTGCTGGCGGGGATGGAGGACGGCCTGTTTCCGCATTCCCGCACCCTGGACGACGAGGAAGGCCTGGAGGAGGAGCGGCGGCTCTGCTACGTCGGCATGACGCGGGCCGAGCGGCGGCTGGTGTTGACGAGCGCGGCGCGCCGGCGCCTGTTCGGCGAGTACCAGTCGACCGAGCCGTCGCGCTTCGTGTTCGAGATTCCCCACGAGCTCGTCCGGGTGGTCGAGCCGGCGTTCAGTCCGCAACGACCGTCGGCCGGGTACGGCTACGACGACGTCCCGCGGCGGCCCTACAGCGGCGGCCGGCGCCGGCGAGCCGATCGGGACGAGGGCCCCGCCACCTTCTACGACGATGCGGACGAAGACCAGTCCGCGGGCGGCATCTCGCGCGGCGCGCGGGTGCGGCACCCGAAGTTCGGGGTCGGCACCGTGGTCGGCGTCGAGCCGGCGGCGGGCGACCTGAAGCTCTCCATCCGCTTCACCGGCGTCGGTGTGAAGAAGATCCTGGCCCGCTACGCGAAGCTGGAGCGGTTGTAGGCCGGGACGGTCACTGCCGATCTCGTTCGTCCTGCCGGCCGCGCAGGTAGGCGACATCCTCTGCCACCTTCACAAGTGTCGGGCGCAAGTCGTCGGCTACGCGGGCGATCGCCGCGCGAAGCTCGGCGTGCGCGGCATCGTTGCGGGTCTCGTAGTGGGCGTGGATGCGCCAGACGCCCAGCAGGACCCCTGCTCCGGTCAGCACGACAGAGAGAAGCTCGGGCGTCACGAATCCAAGTGTACCCACGCCCGTGGCCGAGCGACAATGGGTACGACAGGTAGTTCGCGTCCGCGCGAACGTTGTCGCGCCGCCCCGTTCACGCCTAGAATACGAGGTTGGGTCGATTCGGTGCCACGACGGCGCCGTCCATCCTGCTGCCGACTGAGACGATGCCGCTCTACGAATACGAGTGCAACGACTGCGAACACCGCTTCGAGCGGATCCAGAAGTTCTCGGATCCACTGGTGTCGACCTGTCCCGTCTGCGGCGGGGAGGTGCGCAAGCTGCTGTCGTCGCCGGCCATCCAGTTCAAGGGGACCGGGTGGTACGTCACGGACTACGCGAAGAAGTCGAGCGGCGACGCGCAGGACGGCGCCCGCAAGGACGGGGAGGGGAAGGCGGCCGGCGACGCGAAGGGCGACGGCAAGAAGAGCGCCAACGGCAAGGACGCCGCCGCCTCGACGTCCAAGGACACGTCGTCCTCGACGTCCGGGAGCAAGTCGACCGCCTCGTCGGCGAAGTCGTCGGACACGGCTGCTGCCCGGTAGCGACGCCACCTGCGGTTGGGTTGGGGGGGCGCGGCTCGAAACGCCTCCAGGGCAGAGTCCCCGGGCGTCTCAGTTTCCCGTCGCCGTCGCGCTGTCCAGCGCTTCCCGCAGATCCGCGGCCAAGGCCGGCTGCTTCGCCGCGAAGTGGATGGTGGCCTTCAGGAAGCCGCTCCGGTTCCCGGCGTCGAGCCGGACCCCGTTCAGCGCGCAGGCGTGGATCGGGCGGCTGCGCAGGAGTTGACGCAGGCCGTCGGTCAACTGGATCTCGCCCCCGGCGCCCCGTTCCGTCGCTGCAAGCGTGGGGAAGAGGTCGGGCGTCAGGACGTAGCGGCCGATGATGGCGAGGTCGGACGGCGCGTCGGCCGCCGCCGGCTTCTCGACCAGGTCGGTCACGCGGAACACGCCGTCGCGGATCGGCTCGGCCGCGATGATGCCGTAGCGGTGCACGGCGTCGCGCGGCACGCGCTCGACCAGCAGGACCGGCCCGCCGCACTCGGCGAAGACGTCGAGCATCTGCGCCAGGGCCGGCGGCTCGGCGTCGATGATGTCGTCGGGCAGCATGACCGCGAACGGCGCGTCTCCGACGGCGTCGCGACCGCACAGCACCGCGTGGCCGAGGCCGAGCGGCTCCGGCTGGTGGACGGTGGTCACGTCGGCCAGCGCCGCCAGCGCGCGGACGGTGGCCAGCAGGTCGGGCTTCCCGCGCGCCTGCAGCTCCGCGTCCAGCACGGGGGCGGGCGCGAAGTGCGAGGCGGTCAGGGTGTTGCCCGGGTTCGTCACGAGCACCACGCGCCGGACGCCGGACTGCACCGCCTCCTCGACGCCGTACTGGATGATGGGGCGGTCGACGAGGGTCAACAGCTCTTTGGGAATGGCCTTCGTCGCGGGCAGCATGCGCGTGCCGAGGCCGGCCGCCGGCACGAGGACGGTCCGGACGGCGGCGTTCGTCGGCATGCGAGCCGAGATCGTATCATTCGTGGTCTGTCATGTTGGATCCAGCCCTGCTTCGTGAACACCTCGACGACGTCCGCGCGCGCCTGCTGACGCGCAGCGAGGACCACAACGCCGACCTCGACCGGCTGGTGAAGGCGGACCACGAGCGCCGCGCCATCATCCCGGAGCTCGAGACGAACCGCCGGGCCCGCAAGCTCGTGGGCGAGCAGGTCGCCCGGGCCCGCAAGGCGGGCGAGGACGGCGACAAGCTCGCCGCGCTGATGCAGATTGGCCAGGAGCACGGGGCCGTCATCAAGGCGCTGGAGGCCCGGCTCGGGTCGGTCGAGGCAGAGCGGGACGCCTTCGCGCGCGCGTTGCCCAACCTGCCGCACGCCAGCGTGCCGGTGGGCGGCTCCGAGGCCGACAA
>WTGR01000134.1 GCA_011523485.1 Acidobacteriota bacterium | reverse complement strand
GCCGGTGCAGGTCGATCTCGTGCGCCAGCCGCATCAGCCCCGACGCGAACTCCTGCCGCTGCCGGCGCTCGCTCTCCGCCATCAGCACCTGGACCTCGCGCAGCCAGTCGTCAGTGGCCGGAAGGGCCGCACCGCCCCCGCCCGGCAGGGATCGCCCGCCGGCCGGAGCGGCGCCGGTCCGCTGCGCCAGAAGCTCCTCGCGAAGCTCCGCCTCCAGAGCGGCCAGCTCGGCCCGCCAGGGCGGCGTCTCTTCGGCCGCCGCCACCGGCTGCGGCCGGACCGCGCCATCCATCGGCTGGGTCTCGCCGCCGCCCGGCTCCGACCAGCCCATGCGAAACACGAAGCCGCCGTCGCCGTAGCGCACCTCGACGCTGGCGATCGCGGCGCCCGCGACCAGGACCGTCGTCGCGGCAAGCGCGGCTCCCCATGCCGGACGCAGCCCTCCCCCCGACCACCAGGAGGAGGCAGACTTCGCTCGGGCCGCCTCCGCGTCGCCCTCGGCCACGACGCGGAACCCGAGCCGCGCTTCCGGCGGCGCCCATGCCCGCAGCGTGCCGCGCAGCGCCGCGAAGCCGTCCAGCTCCGCCGCGCACGCCGCGCACGTCTGCAGGTGCCGCTCGACGTGCGCCCGCTCGGCGGGTTCGCACTCGTCGTAGACATAGGCCACCAGGGCTTCGTTCTCCGGGCAGTCAGACACTGGCTTCCCTCTTCAATCGCCTGCAGGGGGAGGATAGGACACCGCGCCCCGCTCCTGCAACGACGCGGCCCTGCCCAGCCCGTTCCGCTCGAGCTGCCGGCGCAGCGCGCTGAGCCCCTGGTACAGGCGAGTCTTGACCGTGCTCAGGGGACATCCCTGCAGGTCGGCGATCTCCTGAAACGTCAGGCCGTGGTACTCCTTCAGCAGGATGGCGGTCCGCTGCGGCTCGGGGAGCGTCGCCATCACGCGCTCCACCGCCCGCCCGAGGTCGCGCCGCACGATCAACTCCTCCACGCTCTCCTCGGCCGGCTCGAGCGAGTGCGCCTGTTCCTGCTGCAGGTCGTCCGACGCCGGGACCATCCTGACGCGCCGCTCCTTCCGGATCCAGTCCCGGCACAGGTTGAGCGCTATGCGGTAGAGCCACGACGAGAATCGCGCCTGCCCCTTGAACCCGCGGATCGCCCGGAACGCCCGCAGGAACGCCTCCTGGCAGACGTCGCGCGCATCCTCCTCGCGCCCCAGCGTGCGGTAGGCGAGCGCGAAGATCGGCCGCTCCCAGCGGACGACCAACTGGTTGAACGCGCCCGTGTCGCCGCCCGCGGCAAGGGCCACGAGCTGTTCGTCGGTGACGTCGGTTGCTGCCGTCGCGGTCATGCTCTCTGGGTACCTTAGACGCCGAAGAGGCCCGAATGGTCGGCCGGCGGCGCCGTATCAGGCGGTCAGGCCGCGGGTCGGAATACCCATCGTCCGGGCGGCGTCCGACATGCGGTGATCGTACGTTGCGAGTTCGACGGCCTGTCCGTGCTGGCGCAGGTAGTCGGCCGACGCCAGATGCAGCGCGTCGAGGGTCCGAACCGGAAACGCACCGAGCGCGCGAGTGAGGGCAGGCGGCGACAGTTCCAGCAGGGCGATGCGTCCGAGGAGCGCCGTGGCCGCCTCGCCGTGGGATTCAGCGAACGTGCGGGCATGCAGGACGGTCCAGATCTCGTACTCGATCAGGCGACTGGCGGCCAGCGTGTTGTCAGCGACCCCCGGTAGACTCCTCCTGAACGCACAGTTGGCGCCGGGGGGGCACACAACGCCTCTGCCGCGCTTGTGTTCAAATGGCCCGTCGGGCAGATACCCCGCGACGACTGCCGGCCCCGATTCGCCGGCCGCGCCCGGGGGCCGAACAGCGTACGGCGGTGCGGGGCACATGCGGCCTATAGCAGGGTCTCGAATCAATCCCGGTCGCTCCGTGCCGTCCTCGCCAAGCGGAATCCGACAAAATACGAGCGAGTGTCCGGATAGCTGGAACCGCGGCCGCCCCGCTCACAGTAGCTTGGCGATTGAAAGTAAAGGCAGCCACGGGACACCTTGCTGTCACCCGACACGGGTCCCGCCGGGTCCACCACCGTTCCGCCCGGATAATCGGCCCTCCAGTCCTGGACGAGCTCCGTCACGTTACCGAGCATGTCGTACAAGCCGAACCGGTTCGGTCTCTTCTGGCCGACCGGGTGGGTGCGGTCCCCGCTATTGTCCCCGGTCCACGCGAACTCCTCTATCGGGTCCGGAGCAAAACGCTCCGCTCTCTCGCCAGCCCGTGCGGCATACTCCCACTCGGCTTCCGTTGGCAAGCGATACGTCCCGGTGCTACCGTCGACGGAATTGAGGATCGTGATGAAACGCTGCACGTCCTCCCACGAGACGTTCTCAACCGGGCAGCGGCCGCATCCCGCGAAGTGTGACGGGTTGCTTCCCATCACTGCTTGCCATTCCTCCTGTGTAATCTCATACCGGCCGATCTCATAGGGGCGGCTGATGCGTACCCGCGTTCGCGGGTAGTAGAGTGTTCCCGCTCGGCGCCGGTCGGAACTCCCCATTCGGAAAGTACCCGCGGGGACCGATACGAACTCGAGTTGCGGAATCAATTCGCGAGCGGCGTTCAACGCGCGCTCCATCTCCTCCCTCGCTCTCACTGCGGCGGCCCGCGCCCGGGCCTGCTGTGCCGCTCGCAACTCACGGGCCCTTTCGATCCTCTCGAGCGAGGCTGTCGCGTTGTTCATCAGAGCCAGCGCATCGCGGTAGTACTGGCCTTCGCGCCCCTCCAACTCGAGGTAGCGGACGACCGATGCAAGCGCCCTGTTCCAATCTTCCACCGCATCCCAGACTCTGGCGTAACGATAGTAGTACTCCGCCGACGGTACGAGGTCGTGCTCCTCCTGCAGCTCGGATATCCGTGCCATGGCGGCGCGGGCACCGACATGGTCGCCCTCGCGAGCGGATTGCTCTGCGCGCAGGAGGTTGCTGTCGAGCATGATCTCCGGCGGAAGCTGAGCGAGCACGGGTGCGACCCCGAAAAAGAGCGAAACGACGACTGCCTGGAACACACTACGCATCGAGACATCCCTCCGGACCCGGCTGTGCGACTACAGCTCGCGGTCGTTGAAGTCGACGAGCTCATCGAGGTCTTCTAACCTCCACCTGTCTCCGACGGCCTCACGCAAGGCCCCGCCGACTTCCAGGGATCGGAGACACAACGCCGGCCGGTGCACTTGCCCGGGCGGGCGACGTGACAACCTGCCCTCCGGAGGACCATGGCTCCGCAAGCCCAAAGGACGTTGACAGCAGAACCGGTATCGCCTCGGCGGAAGCCTCGAGGGGTGTGGCTCTTTTGCGTCGCCGGCCGCAAGGGGTCGCTGTCGCGGGAAAGG
>WTGR01000332.1 GCA_011523485.1 Acidobacteriota bacterium | reverse complement strand
GCGCGGAGTCGGGCCACCTGATCGTCTTCGACCGCGCGCCGGACCGGACGTGGGACGAGAAGCTGTTCCGCCGCGAGACGCCCGCCGGCGCCGGCCGCGCGGTCACCGTCTGGGGCATGTGACGCCCAGGGCGCGATCCTGGATCGAGACCCCGCCGGCATCCGGCGCCCACATGCTGTAGTAGTGTCTCGCCATGTCGAACCTCGTGCCGGTCACCGAGCGGCTGCGGGAACGGACCCGCGGCCTCCGGTTCGCCGAGCCGGTCATGCACGTCTACGCCCCCCTCGACTACGCCTGGGCGCCGCACCGCCTCTACCTGGAGCGCTACGGCCGCGGGCAGCCGGAGATCCTCTTCGTAGGCATGAACCCCGGCCCGTTCGGGATGGCGCAGACCGGGGTTCCGTTCGGCGACGTCGCGATGGTCCGCGACTGGCTCGGCATCGAGGCGCCGGTGGAGCGGCCGGCCGACGAGCACCCGCGGCGCCCGGTGCTCGGCTTCGGAATCGGCCGCGGCGAGGTGAGCGGCGCCCGCCTGTGGGGCTGGGCGCGGGAACGCTTCGGCAGCCCGGAGCGGTTCTTCCGGCGCGCGTTCGTCTGGAACTACTGCCCGTTGTGCTTCCTGGACGACGGCGGCCGCAACGTGACGCCCGACAAGCTCCGTCTCCGCGACGCGCGCGAGCGCCTGTTCGCGGCATGCGACGAGGCGCTCGCGGGGGTCCTGTCCGAGCTGCGGCCCGACGTCGTGGTCGGCATCGGGCGGTTCGCGGCCGAGCGGGCCTGCCCGATCGCCGAGGAGTACGACGCGCGGTGCGGAGCCGCCCCGCACCCGAGTCCGGCCAGCCCATTGGCGAACCGCGGCTGGCCCGCCGTCTTCGACGCCGCGCTCGGCGATCTGGGCATCGTGGTGTAGGCGTCCGCTCCCGCAACCCCCCTACCTGCGCGGAGAAGACGACGGTAGCGCCCCGAAACGCCTCGCTGACTCGGCGTTTCGGCCCATCCCCCCCGCTCCAGGAGCCTGCGCCGCAGAAATCACCGCGTTGCGTTCTGCGGCGCAGGCTCCTAGACGCACGAACCGCGCGTGCATATAGTGGAAGTCATGACGACGACGACCCGGGCCATGCGGATCTGCCTCGCCTTCCTGCTTGCGTCGTCGGTAACCGGCGCCCACGTGGCGGCGGGACAGGACTTCCGGCTCGTGACCGCCGCGGCCAATCAGGATCGGGATGCCGTGCGCGCGCTTCTCGCCGGGGGCGCGGACGTCGACGCGGCGCGGGCGGACGGTGCGACGGCGCTTCTGTGGGCCGCCCACTGGGACGACGTGGCGCTGGTGGAGCACCTGCTCGACGCGGGCGCGGACGTGAACCGGGCCGACGACCACGGGGTGACGGCGCTCGAACGCGCGGCCGAGAACGCGAGCGCCGCCATGGTCGAGACGCTGCTCGACGCGGGCGCGAACGTGAACGCCGCACAGGAGAGCGGACTCGCACCCCTGATGACCGCGGCCCGCACCGGGAACCCCGATGTCGTCCGCGCGCTCATCGCCGGCGGCGCGGACGTCGACGCGGCCGTCACCGGGACCGGGAGCACGGCGCTGATGTGGGCGGTGTCGGAGCCGCATCCGGAGATCGTGCGGCTGCTGCTCGACGCCGGCGCGAACCCCGCCGCATCGACCGTCAAGGGCTTCACGCCGCTGATGTTCGCCGCGCGCAACGGCGATGTCGAGACCGCCCGCGCGTTGATCGCCGCCGGCGTCGACGTCAACGCACCGAGCGCCGACGGCACCCACGTCCTGCCCTTCTCGATCGTGAGCGGTCGGGACGCGTTCGCACTGTTCCTGCTGGAGGAAGGCGCCGACCCCGAGGGCGAGATGAACGGCGTGCGCGCGCTGCACGCGGCGGCGGGCGGCGTCGGCACCTGGCTGCGCGAATGGTACGCCCGGCACGGGGGGAACCGGCTCTATTCCCGGCGCAGCCGCTCGCGGCTCGCCGCCGACCGCCGGCTGCCCCTCGTCGAGGCGCTGCTCGCCCGGGGCGCCGATCCGAACGCGCGGATCACGGCGTCGGCCATGCTCATGAGCTACATAGGCTATCCGCGGAAGGGCGCGTTCGAACCCTTCGCCTGCGGCACCGGCGACCTGCGCGGCGCCACGCCGCTGTGGGTCGCGGCCTTCGACATGAACGGCGCGGGACGGACGTTCGGCGTGGGCGAGACCCGCACGTCGAGCAACACGGCGATCCTGCACGCCCTGCTGGAGGCCGGCGCGGATCAGCATCTGACGACGGATGACGGAACGACCCCGTTCATGGCCGCCGCCGGCCTCGGGCGCTCGACCTACACGCCGCGGCAGCCGCGCGGGGTCCGATCCCCGAGCGCCGAGGAAGCGGTACGGGTGCTGCTCGAGGCCGGCGCCGACATCGACGCGGTGAACGAAGCCGACTTCACGGCGCTTCACGGCGCCGCCTTCCGCGGACTGAACGAGGTCGTGGAGTACCTGGTGGCGCAGGGCGCCGACATCGACGCGCGGGACTTCCGCGGACGGACCGCCTATCGGATGGCGGAAGGCTCGAAGCAGTCGTTCCAGTTCCAGAGCTGGCCGGAGACCGCCGCGCTGCTCGCGGAGCTGGGCGCCGACACGCAGCTCGGCATCCCCGGAACCGTCCAGGAACGCCTGCGCGACGTACCGGCCGCCGGCGCGAACGATCAGCCCTGACCGGGAGAGGAGATCAGCCCCATGCGCTTCAGCACCGGAATCCGCGCTTCCACCGGACGATCGCGCCGCACCCTCCGGGTGGCCGCGGCACTGGTCGCGATGGCGCTGGCGTCGACATCGGCCCCGGCCCAGCAGCGCAGCGCCGCCGCCGACTGGCCGACCTACAACCGCGACCTCGCGGGAACGCGCTATTCGCCTCTCGATGAGATCGACACCTCGAACGTCGCGTCGCTCGAGGAGGTCTGGTCGTACCGGTTCCATCCCGAGGACGGGTTCATCGAGGGACCGAGCCCGGCCGAGCTCTTCCAGCAGGTGACGCCGATCGTCGTCGACGGCGTGATGTATCTGGCCTCCGGCAATCGCGTGGTGGCCCTGCGGCCCGAGACGGGCGAGGAGATCTGGCGGCACGAGCTGCGCGAGGGACTCGCATCGTTCCGCGGCGTCGCCTACGGACCGGCCACCGACGCCCACGGGGCCCGCATCTACTTCACCAGCCTGTCGAAGGTCATCGCCCTGAACGCGGCGACGGGCGAGCGCGACCCCGCCTTCGGCGACGGTGGCGAGGCCGCGGTGCGCATCCCCTACACCGGGGTGCCGGTGGTCTACGACGACACCCTGATCCTGGGCTCGAGCGCCTTCGGACCGGGACAGCGGCACATCGCGCCCCACCTGAACCAGCCGCGCGGCGGGGGGGAGC
>WTGR01000095.1 GCA_011523485.1 Acidobacteriota bacterium | reverse complement strand
GACGACCCGGAGTGGCAGATGCTGGCCGGGTGGGTTCGCGGGGAGCGAACCGGGCCCAACTGTTCCTAGAGCCTTATGGCGGGGCCGCCGACGCGCGTCGGTGGCCCCGCCGGTCTCGGCGCCGACCCCCGCCTTTCCTTTCCTGTTGCGCAGCCAACAAGACGGCGACCCGAGGCGCGCTGTTCCGGATCTGCCTCGGCGATTGACTACCCCAGGATGTTCGTCACCAGCGTCAGGAGCACGCCGCCGGCGATGACCGATCCGAGCTGACCGGCCGTGTTCGCGCCCATCGCGTGCATCAGCACGTGGTTGGTGAAGTCCTCTTCCTGCGCCACCTTCTGCACCAGCCGGCCGCTCATCGGGAAGGCGCTGATGCCGGCGGCGCCGACCAGCGGGTTGATGCGGCCCCCGGTTACCAGGGCGAGTATCTTGCCGAAGCAGAGGCCGGCGACCGTGTCGAGCACGAACGCGCCGAGTCCGAGCAGCAGGATGAGCAGCGTGTCGACCTGCAGGAAGGTCTCGGCCTGCATGAGGCTGCCGATGGTCAGCCCCAGGAACAGGGTCGAGATGTTGGTCAGGGTCTCCGAGGCCGAGCCGGCGAGCTGCGGGACGACGCCCGATTCCTTCATGAGGCTGCCGATCATGAGGGTCGCGACGAGCGGGGCCGACTGCGGCACGAGCAGGCCGATGACGACGGTGACGACGATCGGGAACAGGATTACGGCAACCCGCGGCACCGGCCGCGGCGCGTACTCCATCCGGATGCGGCGTTCCTTGCGGGTGGTGAGCAGCCGCATGATGGGCGGCTGGATGATCGGCACGAGGCTCATGTAGGAGTACGCCGTCACCGCGATCGGCGCGAGCAGCTCGGGGGCGAGCAGCGACGAGACGTAGATGCTGGTCGGACCGTCGATGGCGCCGATTACCGCGATGGACGAGGCCTGGTTCAGAGGAAATCCGATGAGCGTGGCGAGCAGGAGCGTCGCGAAGATTCCCAACTGGCCGGCAGCGCCGAGCAGGGCGAAGATCGGCTGCGACAACAGCGGCCGGAAGTCCATCATCGCACCGATGCCGATGAAGATGAAGAGCGGGAACAGCTCGGTCTGTATCCCGAACTCGTTCAGGAGGTAGAGCATCCCGCCCGGCTCGTTCATCGGCGAGTTCGGCAGGTTGCCCAGCAGCACGCCGAACCCGATCGGCAGCAGCAGGGTCGGCTCGTACTCCCTGGCGATCGCCAGGTAGATCAGAATGCCGCCGATGGCGAACATCAAGAGAATCCCGAAATCGAGCGACATCATGGGAGTATCGGTAATCCGGCCGGCCGGGTTGCTCTGGGTTCGTCGGCGCCAGCAGCCTTTCCGCGACGCAGATACCTGGCCCGACAATCGTCGCCTGCGGCTCCGATTGCCGCCCAACCGGGCCTGACTAGAAGTCTACGCCGTTTCACGGCGCAGACTCCTAGCTGGGCGTCAGGGTGACGAGCGGCTGGCCCTGGACGACGCGGTCGCCGTCCTTGACGTGCACCGTGGTGACGGTGCCCCGCCACGGAGAGCGGATCACGTTGAACATCTTCATCGCTTCGATGGTGAGCAGCTCGCCGCCGCGCTCGACCGAAAGGCCGACGGCCGCGGCCACCTTGGTGACGGCGCCCGGAATCGGTGCGGTCATCGTGCGCGGCGCGCCGCCTGCCTCCGGCGAGGACTCGGACGGAAAGAGCGGCACCGTGGACGGTTCCTCGGGCGGCCCGGGCTCGGCCTCGATCACCGGCGCCGCTTCCCGGGCGGCGTCGCCGTGCGTGGGCTCGACATCCACCGAGTACGCCGTTCCCGACAGGCGGGCGGTGACCGGTCTGGCGCGCGGGTCGTCGATATCGACGTCGTACACGCGGCCGTCGATGGTGACGCGGTAGCGGGTCACAGGCGGACCCTCGCCCGTTCGGTCGACTGGGCGAACCGCCGAGACCGGTGCAGCCGCCGCCAGGCGGCCACGTCCGATTCGAGCGGCGCGGGCCGCGCCGCTCGCGCCCGCGCAATCGCCACCGCGATGGCGACGGCCTGCCGCTGCCGCTCCTGCTCGGCCGCGGCTTCCAGCCGGGCCTGCTCCGCCGCCTTCGTCCTGGCCGTGCCGCTCCCGCGGGACAGACGCAGCCCGCCGTAGAGCAGCGGCGAGGTCAGCGCGTACATCAGGGTGACCAGGCCGCCGAGCGAGAGAAACAGCAACGTCGAACCGACGCCGGCGATCTCCAGGACCGTCTGCAGCTCGGGCGTCATCGCGCGGCCTCGGCAGCCTGCCGCGACGGGCGGCTACAACGGGATGTTGCCATGCTTCTTGGGCATCGCCGCGGTCTGCTTGTCCTTGAGGAAGTCGAGCGCGGCGACGACGCGCGCGCGGGTCTCGCGCGGGTAGATCACGTCGTCGATGTGCCCCGTGGCGGCTGCCGCGTAAGGGGAGTTGAACTGCTTCTCGAACTCGTCCTCGAGCCGCGCGCGCTCCGCTTCGCGCTTCGAGGGCAGCTCCTGCTTCAGTTGGCGCGCATAGAGAATGCTGACGGCTCCCTTGGCCCCCATTACCGCCACCTCGGCGGTCGGCCACGCGAGGCAGACATCGGTGCGGATCATCTTGCTGCTCATGACGATGTAGGCGCCGCCGTACGCCTTCCGCAGCACGACCGAGACCTTCGGCACGGTCGCTTCGGCGTAGGCGTACACGATCTTGGCGCCGTGCCGGATGATGCCGTTGCGCTCCTGGTCGGCGCCGGGCAGGAACCCGGGGCAATCGACCAGGGTCACGAGCGGGATGTTGAACGAGTCCGCGAAGCGGATGAAGCGCGCGATCTTGTCCGACGCGTCGATGTCGAGCACCCCCGCCAGGTGTTCGGGCTGGTTGGCGATGACCGCGGCGACGCGCCCCTTGAGGCGGATGAACCCGACGACGGCGTTCGGGGCGAAGTCGGCGTGCACTTCGAGGAAGGAGTGCCGGTCGGCGATGCGCGTTATCGCCTCGCGAACGTCGTACGCCTCTTCGGCGGCTTCGGGAATGAGGTTGTCCAGCTCCGCCACGTCCGGCTCGATGCTCTGCTCGGCCTCGACGATCGGCGGATCCTCGGCGTTGTTGGACGGCAGGTAGCCGAGCAACTGCCGGGTCACGTCGAAAGCCGCGTTCTCGTCGTCGGCCACGAAGTGCGCCACGCCGGAGCCGCCGGCGTGCGTGTCGGCTCCCCCGAGCGTTTCGGCGTCGACCTCCTCGCCGGTGACCGTGCGGATCACGTCGGGTCCCGTGATGAACATGTAGCTGCTGCCGCGCGCCATGATCACGAAGTCCGTCAGGCCCGGCGAGTAGACCGCGCCGCCGGCGCACGGCCCGAGCATCAGGCTGATCTGCGGCACCACGCCGCTGGCCTGCGTGTTGCGCCAGAACAG
>WTGR01000694.1 GCA_011523485.1 Acidobacteriota bacterium | reverse complement strand
GGCTGCCGACACGGATGCTCTGGTCCGTCCACCAGACGGACCAGAGCATCCGTGTCGGCAGCCAGCGCGAAGATCTGCTTCTGACTGAGGATCCGGACTGGAAACCTCCCCTGCACGTCCCCGGGGCTCGACGACCAGTCGTCGGCACCGTTCCGTTCCTCTATCGAGGCATCGCCGTCCCGCCAGTGGATCCGAAAGCGAGCCCGGTCCTTGCGATAGAGGACACCGACCGTCGTATCGTCGAGCAACGCTCCCTGATCATCACGGGACGCCGCCACCCTGGCGAACTGCTCGAAATCGTCCCGCAGTCTCGCCGGAAGCTCCCCGGCCCGATCGAGGGCAAGGCGCAGCATCTCGACCAGGGTGGATTTCCCCGTCCCGCGTCCGCCGACGATCACCGACATCCAGGGGCTGAACCGCACCTGTAGTGCGCTACCTCGCCCGGCGCGGCGGGCGTCGTCGACACGTAGCGCCTCTATCGCAAGCCGCGGCAGCTCGTTGGGGTCTCCACCGTTCTGGTCGCTGCGACGAACAGACAGCGGCGCACCGTCGAGAAGCGCGAGACGCAGTCCCTCGATCGACGGCTGCCCCATCTTCACCCACGTAAAGCGATCACCCGGCTTGACGCCGCGTCGGAAATTGTGACTGTCGCTCCCGACAACGGCAGTCCATGAACAGCCGGCATCCTTGCAAATCTGGTGCTCGACCGAGTCGCGATTCACAACCTCCATGGCCAGTATCTCCGGCCGGCGGATCACCTGGCCCACGGTGTTCGCGTCCAGCGCAAGCTGGCCGGTGGCCCCTGCCGTCTGCAGGAGCCCCTTCTCCTGATCGACATGTGCGGGTATCGCCAGCGCCCCGAGGTCGGCAACGAGCTCAACGACCTCCGTCGCGGACTTTCTCGTAACGCCGTCGCAACGGCCGGGCGTTCCCTGGTACTCCACGCGCGCGATCAGATCACTGACATCGCGCTCCGTGGCGCCGGGATCGAAGACAGCGAGAAGATGGAAACCACCGTTGACCGACAGCTCCACGCCGGGAAAGAGGCAGAGCGGCCTGAAACCGGCGGGTCGTTCGGACGCAAGCCGGCCGTAGGCGTTCTGGAGGCTATCGATCCAGTCCGACGTGTTGTGGTCGGTGACCGCCACGCAGTCGATCTGCGCCTCCATGAATCGCAACAGCCATTGCTCGGGGCTCAACCGCTCCTTCTCGTTCTCGATCCTGCTCCAGGGCGTATCCAGCGACGCGGGGGTATGCGTGTGGAAATCGAACCTCCACCACCGCGCGCCGGCAAAGAACTCAGGCATTCCGCGTATCCTCGGTAGCCGGTATCCGCTCGGTCCGCAGCAGCGCCAGCTCCTGCGCGTCCCCACCGAACGGCAGAACGTTCCTAAGCGCGATTCGATGGATCAACATGGTCGCCGTCTCCACCTCAACGCATCACTCGGCTGCGGAGAAGAACGAGAACACCAGGAGCGCGACGAAAAGCACGAAGAAGATGCACGGAAGTCCGACCTCCACGATCGTCAACCTCCAGTAGCGGCTTCTGTCCTCTCCTGCGCCCAGCAAATCCCACTCGCGCTGGAAGAAGGGGTAAGCCAGTTTGCTCTCCAGTTCGTGCAAGGCCCGGAACTTGCCGGTGTTGAGCTGGCGGTATGAACGGAGGACGACGTACCAGGACGCGGAGAGCGCCGTACCAACGACGCAGATCGACACGAGGACGACCTGCACGGGAACGTCGCCGACGCCGAATCGAATCAGCACGGCCAGAAACGCAGCTAGTCCGGACAGGAGACTGACGTACAGCCTGTTGGCTCCCTCGCGGCGCTGGCTCACTCGGTCAGCAAGTTCGGCGTGGAGCTTGTAGGTCTCCAGCAGCTCGTTGCGGTCCGGGTCATTCGTCATGACAGTTCCCTGATCGCGCCCACGACGCTCTCGGTGTACCACCCGACGATACGGTCGGCAGCCTGCGTGACCGGTACCGATGTCCTCACGTTTCCCCGGGGCTTGATCGCGACTATCGGCTTCGGTCGAGCGAAACCACGTGCTGCCAGCCGTATTTCCTTGTCGATCCACTTGCTGTACGTGGCGTAGACCCCGGCCAGAATGAGAACGACACTGCACGGCGCCATCTTTCGCCGGATCGCCTCCTGCAACTGGGCAACCGTTCCTGCGTTGTGAATCGGGTCATTGCGAGGCACGGAATAGTTCTTGAAGTTGAAGTAGCTCCTGTTCCGCAGCAGGGCGACGAGCCTGTCATATGCATCCGTGTAGTTCCACGAGTGGCTGATGAACAGGTGATGTGTCCGCATAGCTTCCTCTCCGGCTATCGCCCTGCCTCGGTGACCGTTCTAGCGCACGATGACGGGCCCGTGGCGAACGGCCTCGCTCAATCGCTGTTCCTGCTCCCGCAACCATTCCCGCACGGCCGCCTCGTCCGGCAGCGTACCACGGCGTACGTGAACGGTCGTCGTGCGGGGGGGCGTCGGCGGACTCGCGCCGTCCGTCACCTCCCCGCTGTCGGGCGGCGTATCGCCATCGATCCTCTCCGCCGCTTCCTGCAACGCCTGTCCGATCCGCGCTTCCACCGCGTCGATCTCGGAGCGCCACGCCGCGAGCGATCGGGCTTCCAGCGCCTGGAGCAGATCCCTTTCCGTCGCCACGGCGAGCGGCGGCGGCGCGTCGAGACCGAGTCGCCGTCGGACGCCGTCCTGCGCCGCGGCGTCCAGCCTCGCCCAGGTCGCATCCCCGGCGAGTGTCGCGCCGGCTGCCTCAATCGCCCCGGCCAGCTCCTGGTGCCTGTCGACAAGCGTGGCCCGCAATGCGCCGGCGAGCGTGGCGACGATCGGGCGGACGTGATCCGTCTCCGCCAGCAGAGAACGCTGCGCAACGATGGCGTCCATGTCCGCGCCAGCGCTCGCGGCGGCCGGCGGCCCGCCCACGTGACGGCGGAATGCGAGCGCCAGTTCCCAGGCCGGCGTCCGAGCCTCGGCGCGCTCCGCGAGGATGGTCCAGTCCTCGATCCACGGCTCCAGCTCGTCCTTCCGTGCATGGATCTCGGCGAGCTGCTCGGGCCCGGCCAGCCGCTTGAGATCGTCGATGACCGCGGCGTCCGGCGCCGGCGGCAACGGCGGCGCCCCGCCCGCGCGTCCTGCGAGCGCTACGAGTGCGCCGAGGAACTCGGGCGCACGGTTCTCTTCCTCTCCACTCTTCGTATTGACCCCGAGCTTCCCGAACAGCCCGCGCAACGCGATCCGCTGACTGGTGGTCAGACGAACCTTCTCCGGACGGAACTCCGCCGCCTTGATCCCTGCCTGGTCGAGCGCGCCCGCGGCCACCGGCTGCCCGTTTCGGGTCGCGCGCAGGTGACCGGCCCGATGCAGCGCAATGAGCACGGCGTCGATGGCGTCCTGGGGCCAGC
>WTGR01000748.1 GCA_011523485.1 Acidobacteriota bacterium | reverse complement strand
TGCCCGAGCATGCTCTGGCTGACGTCGAGGACCACGCCGAGGCTGACCGGAACCCTGCCCGAATCGAACTGGGTAATCCGCTGCGGCCGGCCGTCCTCGAGGATCTCGAAGTCGTCGCGGGTCAGATCGCCGACCAGGCGTCCCTCGGCGTCGCGCACCGCGGCCGTCACCTTGACCAGGTCGACGCCGGAGCGGAAGCGGGGCACCGCCGCCCGCTGCTCCTCCGCCGGGGCCACAACGGCGGCGAGTGCGAGCAGCAGCAGCACGCCGGCCGGGCGGACGAAGGACGAGGACCGCGAGCCGTCGAACACGCGCAGGGCTCCCTCCAGGCGCTGGCACGGCCATTATAATCACGGTTCCGTGAGCACGCCCTCCTACGTGCACGGCGCCGCCGACGCGCTCCTGCTGGGCGAGACCATCGGTGCGAACCTGCGCCGCACGGCGGAGCGGCATCCGGAGCTCGACGCCCTGGTCGTCGCCTCGCAGGGTTTCCGGGCCACCTATCGAGAGTTCTGGGACCTGACCACGCGGCTGGCCCGCGCCCTGCTCGCGCGCGGCATCGCCAGGGGCGATCGGGTGGGCATCTGGGCGCCCAACCGCTACGAGTGGGTCGTCGCCCAGTACGCGACGGCCCGCGTCGGCGCGGTGCTCGTCAACGTGAACCCGGCCTACCGCGCGCACGAGCTCGAGTACACGTTGAACCAGTCGGGACTGCGCCTGCTGCTGCACGCCCGGCGCTTCCGCGCCGCCGACTACACGGCCATCGTCGGCAGCGTCCGGGCCCGCTGCCCGGCGCTGACCGAGACCGTCGTCCTGGACGACGAATGGGACACGCTGCTCGAGGAGGGGTCCGGCGTCGACGACGCGGCGCTGGCCGCGCGGGAAGCGAGCCTGAGCTTCGACGACCCCATCAACATCCAGTACACCTCGGGCACCACCGGCGCCCCGAAGGGAGCCACCCTCTCGCACCACAACATCCTGAACAACGGCTACTTCTGCGGCGAGATCCTCGGCTACACCGAGGCCGACCGGGTGCTGATCCCGGTCCCGTTCTACCACTGCTTCGGCATGGTCATCGGCAATCTCGCCTGCACCACCCACGGCGCCTGCATCGTCGCGCCGGCCGAGAGCTTCGATCCCGCCGCCACGCTGGCCGCCATCCAGGAAGAGCGGTGCACGTCGATCTACGGGGTCCCGACGATGTTCATCGCGCAGTTGAACCACGCCGACTTCGCCCGGACGGACTTCTCCTCGCTGCGCACCGGCGTCATGGCCGGCTCCCCCTGCCCGGTCGAGGTGATGAAGCAGGTCCGCGAGCGGATGAACGTGAAGGAGATCACCATCTGCTACGGGATGACGGAGACGTCGCCGGTATCGACCCAGACCCGCGTCGACGACCCGGTCGAGAAGCGGGTCGCCAGCGTCGGACGCATCCACCCCCACGTCGAGATCAAGGTGATCGATCCGGAGACCGGCCGGACCGTTCCGCGCGGCGCCTCGGGCGAGCTCTGCACGCGCGGCTACGTCGTGATGCTCGGGTACTGGAACCAGCCGGAGGCGACCGCCGCCGCCATAGACGACGCGCGCTGGATGCACTCGGGCGATCTCGCGACGATGGACGAGGAGGGGTACCTGCGCATCGTCGGCCGCATCAAGGACATGATCATCCGCGGCGGCGAGAACGTCTATCCGCGCGAAGTGGAGGAGTTCCTCTACACGCACCCGGAGATCGAGGACGCGCAGGTGATCGGCGTCCCGTCGGCCCGCTACGGCGAGGAGGTGATGGCGTGGGTGAAGCGGAAGGCGGGCGCCTCCGTGACCGGCGAGCAGCTCCGCGCCTTCTGCCACGGCGCCATCGCGACCTACAAGATTCCCCGCTACTGGAAGCTGGTCGACGCCTTCCCGATGACCGTCACCGGCAAGGTGCAGAAGTTCCGCATGCGCGAGATCGCGACCGCCGAGCTCGAGCTGGAAGGCGCGGCCGGCATCGAGACCGCCTGACGGCAGGAGCGCGTGTCGTCCGGCGGACGCCTACTCGGCCGGCGCCGTGTGGCTCACCATCCAGTTGACGCCGAACCGGTCGGCGCACTGACCGAAGTACGACCCCCAGAACTGGTCCTGCAGCGGCATGATCACCGAGCCGCCCGCGGACAGCTTCGCGAACAGCTCGTCGCACCGCTCGCGGCTCTCCGCGTCGATGGACAGGGAGAAATTGTTGCCGGCCGCGTACGGCGGGGCGAAGCTCGAGGTGTCGCTGCCCATCAGGACGCTCGCGCCGATCGGCAGCGCGACGTGCATGACGCGGTTCTTCTCCTCCTCGCCCACCGGCATGTCCGGCGGTCCGTCGCCGAACGTCTGGAACTCGGTGAACTCGCCGCCGAAGACGGAGCGGTAGAACTCGAATGCCTCGCGGCAGTTGCCATCGAAGGTGAGATACGTGTTCAACGACATGGCGTGCCCCTCCCGAGCCAGCGAAGCATACCCCAGGCGCGGACCCGCCGACCACGCCACGGCCGGGCAGGCTCGAATCGGGGCAAACGGGCTACGATCCGGGGGTGCCTCGTTGCTTGCCGGCAGCCACGGGCCTCCCGACCGTGGGAGGGCGTCTGCCGCCCGCGGTCCTCGTCTTCCTCCTCGCCTGGTCTTCCGTATCCGCGGGCCAGCTCGAGGCCGGCGCGGCGGCCGTCGACATCACGCCCATGCTGTGCGACGACGCGGCGGCGGACGCCTCGGTCGAGCAGTTCGATGCGGATCGCAATTGCTTCCGGTGGATCCACTTGGCGGGTTTCAGTCCCTACGTGCCGTTTCGCGAGGGGAACCGGCTGGCCGAGGGCATCCACGACCCGATCTGGGCGCGCGCGCTCGCGCTCCGCGATGCCGGGGGCGAAACCCTGGTGCTCGTCGCCGCGGACCTCCCCGGCCTCGGCCGCAAGCACACCGGACCCGTCCGGCGCCGGGTCGCCCGCGAGCACGGGATCCCGGAAAGCCACGTCATCCTGCACTCCACCCATACGCATTCGGCTCCCGACGCCAGCGGCTACTGGTCCACCTTGATGGCCGGCCACAACCGGCGCTACACGGCGCAGCTTCGCGAGTCGCTCTACGCGTCGATCGACAAGGCGCTGCAAGCGCTGCGTCCCGCGGCGCTGACGACGGCGACGACCACCCACGTCGCGTGCCAGGACATCGCCAGCGGCCTCCTGAAGACCGAGAGCGACTGCCGCCTGCCTGCGATCAACAACGAGATCGACGACCCGTCGGCCGCGTACGACCGCTTCGTCATGCAACGCGACCTCCGGGACCCCGTCACGGGCAACACGCGTGTCGTGGCGGCGGAGTTCAGGGAGGCGGGCACGGACGAGACGATCGCCACCCTGGTCAACTGGCACAACCATCCCGACACGCTCGGCAGCGGCAACCGGCTCC
>WTGR01000164.1 GCA_011523485.1 Acidobacteriota bacterium | reverse complement strand
AGCGCGTGGTCGACGCCAACGCCCGCGCCAACGCGCCCAGCGTCGTGCGCACCGAACCGCTGCCGGTGGGCGGCAACGTGGGCGGCTACAACGCCTTCTGGCTGGATCGCGGGACCACCGTCGTCCCGACCCGGCGCACCTCGCTCGTCATCGACCCGCCGAACGGGCGCCTGCCCGCGCTCACCCCGGAGCACGAAGCGCATGTCGCGTCGCCGGAGCGGCAGCGCCTGAAGGCGATCCGGGAAGGACTGGTGCCGGCCGACTCGCACGAGCAGTTCGACTACGGCGACCGGTGCATCTGGTACCGCGGCGTGCCGTCGCTGCCGACCGCCTACAACAACAACTACCACATCGTGCAGACGCCGGACGTCATCGCCATCGTGCAGGAGCACATCCACGACGTGCGCTTCATCCACCTCGACGGGCGGCCGGCGATCGACGAGCGCATCAGCCAGTTCGGCGGCCATTCCCGGGGGCGCTGGGAGGGAGACACGCTGGTCGTCGAGACGGCCAATTTCGGTCATCGCGCCTACCTGTTCTCGTCCGGCCCCGGCGTGCAGGGCGGCATCAACTGGGATCTCAGCCCGGCGTTGCGGGTCGTGGAGCGGTTCACCCGCGTGGGGCCGCGGACGCTCGACTACGAATTCACCGTGGACGATCCGAACGTGTGGACCCGCCCGTGGACCGGCTCGTCGCCGTGGGCCTGGAACGACCAGCCGATGTTCGAGTACGCCTGCCACGAGGGCAACTACGGGCTGACGAACATCCTCGCCGGATCACGCGCCGAGGAGGCCGGAGGCGCCGAGCGCTGATTCGAGCCGCGACCGCATGAAGCGCAAGCTGCCGCTCGGCATCCAGACCTTCCGCAAGATTCGGGAGCAGGACTGCTACTACGTCGACAAGACGGCCTACGCCCGGCGTCTGGTGGAGGAGGGCGACCACTACTTTCTCTCGCGCCCGCGGCGGTTCGGGAAAAGCCTGTTCCTGGACACCCTGAAGGAGCTGTTCGAGGGCAACGAGCCGCTGTTCCGCGGGCTGGCGGTACACGACGGGTGGGACTGGTCGGTGCGGCGGCCGGTCGTGCGGCTCGACTTCGGCAGCGGAAGCTACGGCAGGCCGGATGACCTGCACCGGGAGGTGATGGAGCAGCTCGACGCCATCGAGGAAGACGCGGGCGCGAAAACCGACTACGACACGGCGCCGGGCCGCCTGCGCCACCTGTTGCGCGCTCTGCACCGGCGGACCGGCCAGCGGGCGGCGGTGCTGGTGGACGAGTACGACAAGCCGATCCTCGACGCGCTGAAGACGCCGGAAGTCGCCGAGGCCAACCGCGACTACCTGCGCGGGCTGTACTCGGTCACCAAGGCCAGCGACGCCCACATCGCCTTCAGCTTCCTGACCGGCGTCAGCAAGTTCGCCAAGGTCAGCCTGTTCTCCGGCTTCAACAACCCCACCGACCTCACGCTGGACCCGGCATGCGCCGCGATCTGCGGCTACACGGAAGCGGATCTGGACACGGTGTTCGCTCCCGAGCTGCCCGGCCTGGACCGGGATCGAATTCGGGAGTGGTACAACGGCTACAACTGGCTCGGCGAAGAGCGGCTGTACAACCCCTTCGACGTTCTCCAACTGTTCCGCAGCCGCCGGTTCCGGCCGTACTGGTTCGAGACCGGCACGCCGGCGTTCCTCGTCGACACGCTGATGCGGCGGAAAGTCAGCATCCCGTCACTGGACGGCCTGCGGAGCGACGACGATCTGCTGTCGAAGTTCGACGTGCGGGACGCGGCGCCGGAGGCGTTGCTGTTCCAGACCGGTTACCTGACGATCCGGGAAGAGGAGACAGGCCTTCTGGGCGCGCCCCTGTACCGGCTCGGCTATCCGAACCACGAGGTGCGCTGGAGCCTCAACAAGAGCCTGCTGGCGGCGCTGACGCCGCCGGACTGCGCCCACCGGAACCCGGACCCGCGTCTGGCCGAGCGACTGCGCGCCCGCGACTTCGAGGGCCTCGAGGCGCTGCTGCGGGGGCTGTTCGCCGGCATCCCGTCCGAGTGGCACACGCGGAACGAGATCGCCCGCTACGAGGGCTACTACGCGAGCGTGTTCTACGCGTGGCTGGCAGCGGTGGGGCTGGACGTGACGGTGGAGGACAGCGGCGCGGCCGGACGCTCGGACCTGGCGGTACGGCTCGATGGGAACGTGTACCTGTTCGAGTTCAAGGTCGTCGAGCAGGCGCCGGAGGGGTCGGCGCTGGCGCAGTTGAAAACGAAGGGCTACGCCGACAAGTACCGCCACGCGGCGCAGGAGATCCACCTGATCGGAGTGGAGTTCAGCCGGCGGGAGCGCAACGTCGCGGCGTTCGAGACCGAGCGCGCCTGACGGCGAGCCGGACGCCCGGCCTCGCCGGCGAAGGGAACGGCCCGGCGCCGACTGCGCGCCGGCATGCGGCTCGGCGGCCGGCTCGCGCTCAGCCCGAGAGCGCCGCGCACGCGCGCTGAATCCGCGTGCAGGCCTCCCGGAGCTGCTCGGTCGCCAGCGCGTAGGAGACACGGAAGTACGGCGACAGGCCGAACGCCTCGCCGTGCACCACCGCGACCTCCTCGCTCTCGAGGAGGTACTTCCCGAAGTCGGCGTCCGTCTCGATGGTGTCGCCCTGCGGCGTGCGCTTGCCGATCGTCTCCCGGCAGTCGACGTAGAGATAGAACGCGCCTTCCGGCATCCCGCAGGAAAGTCCGTCCGCCTGGTTCAGCAGCGAGGCGCCCAGGTCGCGCCGTTCCCTGAACACGGCGACGTTGTCCTGGATGAACGTCTGATCGCCGTCCAGCGCTTCCACCCCGGCCCACTGGCTGATGCTGGAAGCGCCGCTGGTGGTCTGCGACTGGATCTTCGCCATCGCGGCGATCAGCGCCTTCGGGCCCGCCCCGTAGCCGATGCGCCAGCCGGTCATGCAATAGGCCTTCGACAGCCCGTTCATGGTCAGGGTGCGCTCGTGCAGATCGGGTGCGACCTGCGCCATCGTCGAGAACGGCTCGCCGTTGTAGATGATGTGCTCGTAGATGTCGTCGGCGAGCACCCACACGTGGGGATGCCTCTGCAGCACGGCGGCGATCGCCGCGATGTCCTGCGCCGAATAGACCGCGCCGGACGGGTTGCAGGGGTTGTTCAGGATCAGCCACTTCGTCCGCGCGGTGATCGCTGCTTCGAGCTGCGCCGGCTCCAATCGGAACCTGTTCGCCGCGTCGGTGGCGACCACCACCGGGTTGCCGCCCGCCAGCAGCACCATGTCCGGATAGCTCACCCAGAACGGCGCGGGGATGACAACCTCGTCGCCGGGATCGAGCGTCGCGGTCAGCGCGTTGGAGATGACCTGCTTGCCGCCGTTGCAGACGAGCACCTGGTCGGGGGCGTAGCGCAGGCCGTTCTCCCGCTC
>WTGR01000005.1 GCA_011523485.1 Acidobacteriota bacterium | reverse complement strand
CGGTCCGAAGCGACCCGGCTTCAGATTCGATCACTTCTTCGTGCTCCCTGACACAACCGCGATCTGCATGCTTTCCGTCACTGTTCGCCCCTCTCGTCGTGGAACACTGCCGCTCTCGCCGCTGCCACTCCCCCCATCACTCGGCACCGGGCTCGCGCGGCTCATCTTCGGCGGGAGGAATCGCCTCGCCGTTGTCGGCTCTGAACCACCGCGTAGTGGCGCCAGCCCGGTCCGGCAGGCGAACACGGCATCCCGGGCAACCGAACACGCTGGCATCAACTCCGGCCATTCCCGGACTCTCGGGAGCCATGCGGACTGTTCGGCTCACGAGTTGAAGGCCGCACTCGCACTCGTACTGGTTCTCATCGATCTGGTTGTTCATGACGTGCAGAGACTAACGGAAACTCAAGTCTCGCGTGTCGACCGGCTCGCTGCGGCGACGTGGACGCCACGCGCTCGCAGACGGTGCGCGATCTGGATTGGCGTGCCGTCGTCGCCGTGCCGGTCGGCGAACCCCGCGCAGATCACGTCCGTTCCCGGCCAGCCCCGGAATGACACGCGCGGGCGCCGCGGAAGTGGCCCGGCATCCGCGGATCGGCGCCGTAGATTCCGGGGACGACGGGAAGAACGACGCGTCGACGACGAAGAGGTTCTCGACGTCGTGCGACCGGCAGAAGGGATCGAGCACGGATGTCCGCGGGTCGGTCCCGAAGCAGAGGGTCCCGCACTGGTGCGTGGTGTTCTTGGTCCTGTGCGAATGGGTCATGACCAGCCAGTACCCGAGCCGGCGCAGGATCCGCCGCATCGCCCGCACCAGCCGGCGGTGCGCGCGCCCGTTGTTGGGACGGTACTCCAGCCGCATGCGGCCGTCCGCGCGCCGTTCTTGTCGTGCACTCGACGGATGAGAGATGCACCCTGCTGATGGCCGGAAACGGCTCGCATATATTGGAGACAGGCTCAGCGGAAGCAGTTCTCGCACGCATGGGTTGCGGAGCCAGGGCCTGATTGCAGGCCGATGCCGGATCATGCGGGTCAGCCGGGAAGTCGGAGGAAGAGCATGGGCGAGCGACGCGTGGCCGTGGGAGAACTGGAGGCAAACCTGAGCGGATGCCTGGATGAGGTCAGGGGCGGCACGACGCACATCGTGACAGCGGGAGGAGACGGCGTGGCACGTCTCATCCCGGAGCCGGAAGCGTTGAGCAGGCACGCGCGGCTCTTGACGCCGCCGGAATCACCTGGAGTGGCCGGCGACTGAAGAGACGCAAGCCGTCTGTACGACTGCGGGGCGGCGGGAGTATCAGCGATATCGTCCGGGAGAATCGCGAGTGATGGTGCTGTGTCTGGACACGAGCGCGCTTCTCAAGCGCTACGTGGCTGAAGCGCCGCCACCCTGGGGCTGATCGGTGCGGGAGCGACGCCTACTCGTAGTAGTGCTTGTACATACCCCGCCGGAACAGGAACCCGCCGAGCGGCCCGAGCCAGGCGAGCACGTGGTACTTGTAGCCGAGGTCCATCAGCTCGATCAGGTTGCCGTCCATGTCCTTCGCGAAGAAGAACGAGTGGCCGCGCGGCGACCGCTCCGGCCGGCTGACGACCTCGACCCCCTTGCTCACGAGGTAGTCGTACCACTTCCGCGTGTTGCGGACGTCGAAGGCGATGTGGGTCAGGCCGACCCGGTTCCACGGAATGTCGACCGGCGGCTGCCGCGGCTGGAACTCGAAGATTTCGAGCACGGCGCCCCCCGGCACGCGAATCCAGCCCACCTTGCAACTCGGCGCCTCGGCGGCGACGCCGAAGAAGCTGCGCACGCGGTCCGACGGCTGGTCGGCGACGCCGACGAGCGGACACCGGAAGACGTCCCAGTAGAACTTCACCGCCCGGTTGAAGTCCGAGACGGTGATGCCGGCGTGGCTGAAGGATCGGGCTCTCACGACAGGCTCCTCAGATCGGTCTCGGCGATGTGGTCGGCCACGCGCAGCGCCTGCGCCGCGATGGTCAGTCCCGGATTGACGGCGGCCGACGACGGGAAGAACGACGCGTCGACGACGAACAGGTTCTCGACGTCGTGCGACCGGCAGAAGGGATCGAGCACGGAGGTCCGCGGGTCCGTCCCGAAACAGAGGGTCCCGCACTGGTGCGTGGTGTTCTTCGTCCTGTGCGAGTGGGTCATGACCAGCCAGTACCCGAGCCGGCTCAGGATCCGCCGCATCTTCCGTACCAGGCGGCGGTGCGCGCGGCCGTTGTTCGGACGGTACTCCAGTCGGATGCGGCCATCCGCGCCGACGGTGACGCGGTTGTCCGGCCGCGGCAGATCCTCGGACAATGCGAGCCAGTCGATTCCGCGCGCCATCCAGACATCGTACGCCCCGACGGGCACCCAGGAAACGACGGTCTGCCCCATGACGCCGTGGGTCCGGCCCTGCGACTGGATCTGGCCGAGCGGGTATCGCGTCTTCGGACCGGCGAAGTAGAAGTCGTTGATCCCCACCGTCTTCTGGAACACCGCGTGGTTCAACCGGAAGGGATGAAAACCCTGCATCATCGTCGCCAGGTGCGCCATATAGCGGCGGCCGACCAGCCCGGACGAGTTCGCCAGCCCGTCCGGATGCCGGTCGCCGGCGGACCGTAGCAGCAGCGCGGCCGAGTTGACGGCTCCGCAGGCGACGACGACGAGCGGCGTCTCGACGCGCACCGTCTCTCCTCCGCGCTCGACCTCCACCGCCGCGATCCGCCTGCCGCCGGCGTCGGTGAGCAGGCGCCGAGCGAACGCGCGCGTCCATAGCGTGACGTTCTCCTGCCCGGCAGCCGGTCGGATGCAACAGACCTCCGCTTCGCTCTTGGCGTGACGTTGACACGGAAACGAGTTGCAGGTGTTGCAGAGAATGCACCCGTCCGGCTCGCCCGGGTCGATCAATCCCAGCGGCAGCGGCGACGGATGGAGTCCCTGCTCGCGCAGCCGCTCCACCGTCGCGGCGATCTGGGGCGCATGCGGGATCGGCGGGTGCGGATACGGCCCGCGGGGCGGCTCGGTCGGGTCGTGCCCCGCCTCGCCGTGCACCTGGTAGAGCCGCTCGGCCCGTTCGTAGTACGGCGCCAGGGTCGCGTAGTCGATCGGCCACGCCGGAGACACGCCGTCGAAGTGCTCCACCGCCTCGAAGTCCTCCTTCCGCAGGCGGTAGAGAACGCTGCCCCAGAACTTGGTATTCCCGCCGACGCAGTAGTGCGTGTAGGGCAGGAACGGCCGCCCGCGGCGGTCGAGCCAGGTTTCTCTCGTGCGGTACCGCAGGTGCTTCCAGACGGCGGCCGGATCCCAGTTTTCCGGCTCCCGCGGCACGAAACCGCCGCGTTCCAGAACCAGGATGCGCGCGCCGGTGGACGCGAGCGCCCGCGCCATCGTGCCGCCGCCGGCGCCGCTGCCGATGATGACGAG
>WTGR01000516.1 GCA_011523485.1 Acidobacteriota bacterium | reverse complement strand
GCCTGTTGGTTCTGTGGGCGCCGTCTGCGGCGTCCAAGTGGTGTGGTAAACGCGCTCTCGACGACGGTTCAGTCGCCCCCAACGCCGGATGCGCGTTTTCCACGCCACGGGTGTGCCGGGCATGCTTGACAGCTCGGAGGTGCAAGTCCTCTGCCCAGGTCTGGTGGAGACAAAGGGCTAGCGAGGCGCAAGGGCGTCGCCGCGAGGCGCCGTCTGAAGGAAGCGCGGAAGCAAAACCGCGACCTGACGGACAGGAACCGAATATGAGGCAATCTGGATTGGACGAGCCGGCCCGAATCGGCGAAGTCCCGCGTCCACCGCAGGTCCAGGCTGTAGATTCGGCAGGTGTGCGGCGAAGGCGGTCAAGCTTACCCCGGGAGATCTGCATCGTGTCCCTTGGGACTGAGGGCCTCGCGAGAGTCCCTGACCGCGGTGCAGAAGTCAGCAGAGGGCGTAGTAGGTGGCGGAAACGAGCCGGGATTCCGGAAGGTCTCACCCCGCCGAAGGCCCGAACGGTCCCCCGTAGGGGGATAAACGGCGCGGCGCGAAGGACGTCCGACTCATGACTGGACCGCGGCTGACCGAACAGCTGTCGCTGGCCTTCACCCCGGAGGACGACGAACCGTCGCCGCCGGTGCAGGGTGAGGGTGCCGAACCAGTGGTGGCGACGGACGGACCCGAACGCCCGGTGGTCGACCACTCGTTGATGGAGGCGATTTGTGAGCGAGAGAACCTGAAGCGCGCGTTGCGACGAGTCAAGGCGAACAAGGGCAGTCCTGGCGTGGACGGCATGACCGTCGACCAGCTCCCGGACTACCTGCGGACGCACTGGCCACGGCATCGGGCCGGGCTGACGAGCGGCACCTACGCTCCGTCGCCGGTGAAGCGCGTCGAGATTCCGAAACCCGGCGGGGGCGTACGCAAGTTGGGCGTCCCCACAGTGCTCGACCGGTTCATCCAACAGGCGGTGCTCCAAGTGCTGCAACCGTTGTTCGACCCAACCTTCTCCGACCACAGCTACGGCTTCCGGCCGGGTCGGTCGGCTCACCAAGCGGTGGCCGCCGCGCAAGCGCATCTTGCGAGCGGTCATTGTTGGGTCGTCGATCTCGATCTGGAGAAATTCTTCGATCGAGTGAACCACGACCTCTTGATGGGACGGCTGGCAGCGCGCGTGCATGACGCCCGCGTGCTCAAGCTGGTACGGGCGTTCCTGACCGCTGGGGTCCTGGAGGAGGGTCTGGTCAGTGGCGGGGAGGAGGGCACTCCGCAAGGAGGGCCGCTGTCGCCCCTGCTGTCGAACGTCGTGCTCGACGCCCTGGACGGCGAGCTTGAACGCCGCGGTCACCGCTTCGTGCGCTACGCCGACGACTTCAACGTGTACGTCGGTAGCGCCCGGGCGGGGGAGCGCGTGATGGCCAATCTGACGGCCTTCATCACGCGGCGGCTCAAGCTCAAGGTCAACATGGCGAAGAGCGCGGTGGTGCCGGCACGGGCGCTATCGTTTCTGGGCTTCAGCTTCACGGGCGGTTCTCGTCCGAAGCGGCGCTTGGCCGCCTCGACGGTGGCCCGGTTCCGAAAGCGAGTCCGGCTGCTGACGCGACGGGTACGCGGCGTAAGCCTGCGCCGGATGGTGCAGGAGCTGTCGCGGTACCTGTTGGGCTGGCGGGCGTACTTCGGCTACTGCCAGACGCCGACGATTCTCCGCCGCCTTGGCAAGTGGATTCGGCGGCGCCTTCGCGCCGTCGTCTGGAAGCAGTGGCAGCGACCGCGTACCCGCTACCGCGAGTTGCGCAAGCGCGGGGTGAACAGCAAGGACGCGTTTCTCACGTCCCGTGGCAATCGCGGACCGTGGCGCGCCACTCTCACCGCCGCGCTCTGCTGGGCGCTTCCCGGCGCGTTCTTCGCCTCGCTCGGATTGCCGCCTCTCGAGCGGCCCTGACTGCTTACCCGGCCGAACCGCCGTGGTACGGACCCGTATGCCCGGTGGTGTGGGAGGGGCGACGCCGCGAGGCGTCCCCCTATCCCGATCAGAATCAACAGGCCTCCCCGGACCCGACGAAACGATCGCCGATGCGGCCGACGCAATGGCCGGTGTCCGAGCTTGTCGCGCTGCCGGTCGCGTGCTCATGTCGCCTTCCGCGGCGGCTTGTCCGTCGTCGGCGCCGAGAGCTTCAGGACGCCGGCACGGCGCTTCTCCCGCAACCTGAAGCTCTCTCCGGTGATCGTCAAGACGTGACTGTGGTGCAGAAGCCGGTCGAGAATCGCCGTGGCGACCACCGCGTCGCCGAACACCTCGCCCCATTCGCCGACCGAACGGTTCGACGTGATCAGGATGCTGCCGCGCTCGTAGCGGCGCGAGACGAGCTGGAAGAACAGATGCGCGGCATGCGCCTCGAAGGGTAGGTACCCCAGTTCGTCACAAATGAGCAATTTCGGCTTGGCGAAGAAGGCCAAGCGCTCTTCCAGACGGTCGTCGCTGTGTGCCTTGACCAAGGCTGCCATCAGCGCCTGGGCCGTGATGAACAGCACCGTGTAGCGCTGTCGGATCGCCTCGCGCCCGAGCGCGATCGACAAGTGCGTCTTGCCGACTCCTGGAGGCCCGAGAAGCAAAGCTGCGTCGCCGTGCGCGATCCACCGCGATGTCGCCAGCTCCCGGACCTGGCGCTCATCGATGCTCGGTTGCGCCTTGAAGTCGAAGTCGGCCAGCTCGCGGACCGCCGGGAAGTGGGCGATCTTGAACGCCATCTCGATGCGCCGTTCGTCCTTGCGCGACACCTCGCGCTCGATGAGGAACGCGAGCGCCTCGCGCAGCGTCAGTTGCTTCTCGGCGGCCTCGTCGAGCAGGCTGTCGAGCTGGTCGCGGATGGCGGTCAGTTGCAGCCGCGTCAGCCAGCCGAGGAGCGTCTCATGGTCCACGACGTCCATCTCAGAAGCTCCCGCCGGCGATGGCCGCATACTCGTCGAGCGGCCGCAGCAGCTCCGGCTTCGGTCGCGCCGCTTCGACCGCGGCCGGGCGCGGACCGCCGTTGACGCCGACCAGGTGCGCGCGGTCGGTGACCCGCGCGTGCCGGCCGCTGTGCTCGAGGTGCTCGGCCACGACATCCGGGCCGTGGTGAACGCGAACCCGACCGCCGCTGACCACCACCCGCACCCGCTCGCCGATCAGACGCCACGGCACCGAATAGGCGTTGGTGTCGACGAGGACCGCGCAGTCGGCGTGGACCGTCCGGATCAGATCCCGCAACTGGCCGAACGGCGGCCGGTCTGCGCACGGGCGCAAGCGTCCCGCTTCCCGCTCGAATCGAACCAGGGGAACTTCCCCGGTGGTGCCGTGGCGCCGCCGGTCCGCGATCTCACGCTGCCACCACCCGAGATGCGCCAGCAGCCCCTCCCAGCTCTCGAAGCGGTGTCCCGCGATGGCGTTCCCTTTGACGT
>WTGR01000934.1 GCA_011523485.1 Acidobacteriota bacterium | reverse complement strand
CCGCGGCCTGGAGCTGGGCGAAGGGCTTGCCGGCGTCCACCGCGTCGAGCTGCTTCGCGTCGCCGACCAGCACCAGCTTCGGGATGCGGAGCTCGCCCGCGATCCGGAGCAGGTCGCGCGCCTGGACGGTGGAGGCGAGAGAGCCTTCGTCGACCACCAGCACCGTCTTCGCGAACGCGGCGCGCATGTCCTTCGCGCCTTTCCTCGTCAACCGCCCCTCGGCGACGCCCGCGTTGCGTGCGAGGAACCGTTGCAGGGTCTCGCTCTCGATGCCCGATTCCGCCGCCAGCGTCTGCACCGCCGAGGCCGAGGGCGCGAGCCCGACCATGCGCCAGCCCTTCTTCTCGGCGAGCGCCCGGGCGCGGTTCAGCATCCTCGTCTTCCCGGTGCCGGCGTAGCCCTGCACCCCGACGGTGCGATCCTTCTCCGAGAGAATCAGCTTCACCGCCTCTCTCTGTCCGGCGGTGAGCGGTCCCTTGCGCAGGTGCCGGTCCACGATCCAGCCGCGCATCGGCGCCTTGCCCCGGCCTTCCCCGCCCCGCATCAGCGCGACCGTCTCGCGCTCGTCGGCCACCGCCTTGTCGGTGGTGAGCCCGCCGCCTCCCTCGAATGCCGGCGCATCGTGCAGGCGGCCCTCGCGCTGGAGGCCGCCAATGGCCCGCTCGATTTCGTCGATGGAAGCAGCACCGGGGCTGTAGGCCAGCGCGGCCGCAAGCAGATCGGTCCTGGCGAACACCGCGTCGCGCTCCGACAGATGGGCGAGCGCCCAGCCCACCGCCTCGCGCGCGGGCTGGACCCGCGCCGCGTACTCGAACAGGTCAACCTGTCGCGCAGCCGCGGACCGGCTATCCCTGCCGGTATCGCCTATCCCGTCACGTCCCTTGCCGTCCCCATGCAGGCTCCGCTCCATTGCAGAGGCCACCAGCGCGTTCGCGTCGAAGCCGAGCTCTGCGGCCTGCTTGGCCCAGGTCTCGCGCAGCGCGTCGCGGTCGACATCGCGTTTCGCCGCCCGCGTCATCAGCGCCGCGCGCCGGGCGAGATGCTGGTTCTCCGCCGTGGACCCGAAGCCCCGGCCCTCCATCGCCGCCTCGATCTCCGCCCGCCGTGTGGAGTACGCATCTATAATGTGTCGTGATACCCCCGCGATCTCGAAGCGCCCGTCGGCGTGGGTGCGCTCGATCCCGTATCCGAGCTTCGCCAACTCGCCCGCGAGCTCGCTGCGGTAGAGCGCGCCCAGCAGCATCTTCGAGCCGTACAGGCTCTCGTTCGCCATCGTCCTCCACTTGTTGTCCGGGCCGAGCAGCATGTTGGCGATCACCGAGTGGGTGTGCAGCGCGGGGTCGAGGTTCCGGGACGTTTCATGCCTGAACCGGGCGATCACCGTCTTCTGGTCCCCGGCCCGGACCATGCGGCCGGTCGACTTGTCCTGGACCCGGGTCTCGGCGGCGTTCCTCTCGAACCAGGCGAGCGCGCGCCCCACCGCCCGGTCGTGGGCTTGTGTGATGCGCGCGTCGCCGCCGACCAGCGCGGCGAGGGATACACTCTTCGGCGCGCTGAAGGTCAGGTCGCGGCCGGGGCGGTGGTGGATCTCGCCGTCGCCCATCCGGCGGCCGAGCCGCCGTCCGGAGCCGTCGGGCACCTCCCCCTCCAGCACCGCCTTGAAGGTGTCGGGATCGACCGGACCCTCCAGGCCGAGTTCGGCCGCGCCCTTGCCCTCCCAGGCGCTTGCCGCCCGGTGCTCGGGCGAGTCCTTGGCGTAGTAACCATCCGCTTCGTAGTAGCGCATCCCCTGCGCGGGCGCGGCCACCGCGCCGATCGAGGCGACCATCAGACCCAGCGCCCGTAGTCGTCGCCCTTCCGCCGGTCGGCCGTTGTCTTGTCGTCTCCGCCGGTGTCGGGCTGGTTCTGCCTCGTGACCGCGGGTGCCGGTTTCGCGGGGCGGGGAGGTTCGGAGACTGGCGACCGGTCCGTCGGCGCACGACCCGGCGCGGCGGCCGGGCCGTACGCGGGGCGTCGCGTTCGAAGATCGTCCAGCGAGCGACGGATCAACACCAGACACAGCAGCGCGCCGCCGAACCCGCAGAGCGCTCCCAGCGTCGCCCCGTCCCAGGCCGCATCGAGGATGTCTTCGCGCGCCCACCGCACCCGGAATCTGTAGGTCAGAGCGGAACGGCTGACGGTCTCGACGGCCCCGTCCGCGTTGCGGTACTCGACCGGCGCATCCCCGTCGAAGCCGGCGCCGACCGCCAGCTCCGCGAGCGTGAGCTTGTAGGCCGAATACCAGTCATGTCCGGTGGTGTCGCGCGCCAGCGCGACCGCGCAGCCGAGGATCGCCATCGAGACCGCGCCCGCCGTCCCGGCGGCGACCGCCTGCCGCCAGAGTTCGGCATCGGACGCGGCCCTCCATCCGGTGCGGCGTTCGTGACGTACGCGGTTCCCCAATTGCGCGTTCTCCTCGCCGCGGCCGTTGCCGGAACACGGCGGCGTCCCGCCGGGAGCCCGGCCGGCGCGGCCGGTTCCGGTGGTATCGCCGGCACGCCCATCGGCCCAACTGGATGGAACATAAGTTGAACAGGTCCGTTTCGCAACCTGTAATGAATAGCAAAATCAATACTTTGACGCCAAACATGCGCTGGACGGCGCAGTGCTGCGCCTGACTGCGACACGGGCCGCGGCCCGATCCGCGCATCTCGCGGGATTTCCGACGATGGCCGCGGCGTCGAGCGTCGCCGACAAGCGGAATTGCCTTTGACGCCCGTCAGGCGGTCCCCGCACAATAGGCGTGCAGGGACTATTTCGGGGAATTGCAGGGACATCCCCCCAGGCCGGGCCAAGCCCTTGCGGCGCGTGAGCGGCGAGGCGAGCACGCGTGTTGCGCTCCGGCGTTGGCGCCGGGCGTTGGGTCGGTGAGCGTGCGCAGGTTTTCGGAGGGGGCGCTGGAGCCGTCGCTCGGGTCGTCGGCAATCCGCGCTGGCGGTCGTTTCGCTCCTCCTGTCCGCCGCCGAGGTCTCCGAGAGGCACTACGCGCAAGCGGCTTGGGCGTTCGAGCGGACGTCGATGCGGGCCTGGGCGAATTTCTGGCCCCCACTCGCGAATAAGCAGTGTTGAAGCCTAGCCGTAGAGCGCACAAGTGGTAGTATACGGCCTCTTGGCGTTGGCCTCTGAAATTGCGAAGTCAACAGTAGTTCACACGCTAAGGCTGCGGCAAGCGCGCGTCGTGGTTGCCGGAGCCCGAGCGGATCGGGGGATTGGATATGGTGAACTTCATCGGCACGGGACGCGCGGCGGTCCATCGGCTGCGCTTGGCGTTCCCGAGTACGGGGCGAGCCCGCGGCGAGAAAAAGTCGCCCGCCACCGCGAATTGGGGGTTGACATTTGACGCGGATGCGGTTGGTACAATAGCCGCCGAGCCGCCGAGCCGCCGAGCCGCCGAGCCGCCG
>WTGR01000072.1 GCA_011523485.1 Acidobacteriota bacterium | reverse complement strand
GGAGAGGACACCCGCTATTTCCTGAACGGCGCGCTGTTCGTTCTCAAGCCGGGCTCGATGAGCCTGATCGCGACCGACGGTCACCGCCTGGCGCTGGCCTCCTCGGCGTGGGACGGAACGGACGTTCCGGACGGCGAAATCCGGGCGATCCTGCCGAAGAAGACGCTCGGCGAGCTGTCGCGGCTGTTGGCGGGCGGGGAGGGCGAAGTCCGGTACACCCGCGGCGAGAGTCACCTGTTCTTCGAGATCGACGGGCGTCAGCTCATCTCACGCACTATCGACGCGCAGTTCCCGGCCTACGAGCGCGTCATTCCGACCGGAAACGACAAGCTGGTCGATTTCGAGCGTGATCGTTTGACCAGCGCGATCAAGCGGGTCGCGTTGCTGTCGAGCGAGCGCTCCCACGCGGTCAAGTTCCAGATTGCCGATTCGACGGCGGAGGTGACATCGAGCAGTCCGGAACTCGGGGAAGCCAAGGAGGTGCTGCCCGTCGACTACACCGGCGCCGAGCTGCAGATCTGCTTCAACGCGCAGTACGTGCTGGAGTTCCTCGCGGTAGCCGAAACGGACAGTGTGACGTTGGAGCTGAAGGACGAGAAGAGCCAGGCCGTCATGTATCCGTCCGGCGAGAAGACAGCCTACACGTACGTGATCATGCCGATGCGCGTGTAGCCATCGTTCCCCGGCCGCGGGCGAGATGCAGATCCACCGCGAGCCAGCCACCGGAATCCGAATGACACAACTCGATCATGAAGGGGCGCGGCCTGCACCGCGCGTCGATGCCGGCGCACCGCCTCCCGTGCCCGCCGGTTCCGCACCGTCCGCGGACGATCCGGAGAGCTACCGCGCCGATCAGATCAAGGTCCTCGAAGGGCTCGATGCGGTTCGGAAACGTCCGGCGATGTACATCGGCTCGACGGGTGCGCAGGGACTCCATCACCTGGTGTACGAGGTCGTCGACAACTCCATCGACGAGGCGCTGGCCGGCCATTGCGACACCATCCGGGTCACCGTGCATATCGACAACTCCGTGACGATCGCGGACAACGGCCGCGGCATTCCCGTGGACAGGCACGCCAGCGGAAAGTCGGCGGCGGAGGTCGTGCTGACGGTGCTGCACGCCGGGGGGAAGTTCGACAACGAGAGCTACAAGGTGTCGGGCGGGCTGCACGGCGTCGGCGTCTCGGTCGTGAACGCCCTGTCGGAGACGCTGGATCTCGAGATCTGGCGGGACGGTCAGGTCTATCGCCAGCAGTACGAGCGTGGGCGGCCGCTTTCCGGGCTCGAGGTGATCGGTCGGACGAAGCGCCGCGGCACCAAGGTCACCTTCAAGGCGGACGAACAGGTCTTCGAGACCGTCGAGTACAGCTTCGATACGTTGGCGCAGCGGCTGCGCGAGCTGGCGTTCCTGAATGCCGGGGTGTCGATCACGCTGAACGACGAACGCAACGACAAGAGCCACGAGTTCACCTACGAGGGGGGGATCCGCTCCTTCGTGGAGTTCATCAACCGGAACAAGACCGTCGCCAACAGCGAGCCGATCTACATGCAGGGCGCCCGGGACGGCATCGACGCCGAGCTCGCACTGCAGTGGAACGACGGCTACGCCGACACGGTCTACGCCTTCGCCAACAACATCAACACCCAGGAGGGCGGAACGCACCTGTCCGGTTTCCGGGCGGCGCTGACCAGCACGATAAACAGCTACGCCAACCGGAACAACCTCGCCCGCGATCTCAAGGAGAGCATCGGCGGCGACGACATCCGCGAGGGCCTGGTGGCGGTCGTCAGCGTGAAGATCCCGCAGCCGCAGTTCGAAGGACAGACCAAGACGAAGCTCGGCAACACCGAGGTCAAGGGGATCGTCCAGGCGATCGTCAACGACCGGCTGGGTGCGTACCTGGAAGAGAATCCCGCGGTCGCCAAGCGTATCGTCAGCAAAGCCATCGATGCGGCGCGCGCCCGCGAGGCGGCGCGCAAGGCGCGGGATCTGGTGCGGCGCAAGGGCGCCCTCGACAACAGCGCGCTACCCGGCAAGCTGGCCGACTGCCAGGAACGCGATCCGGCGCAGAGCGAGATCTACATCGTCGAGGGCGAGTCGGCCGGCGGGTCGGCGAAGCAGGGGCGTGATCGGCGGTTCCAGGCGATCCTTCCCATCAAGGGCAAGATCCTCAACGTGGAGAAGGCCCGATTCGACAAGATGCTGGGCAGCGACGAGATCAAGACGATGATCGCGGCCCTCGGCTGCGGGATCGGCAGGGAGGACTTCGATCTCTCGAAGCTGCGATACCACCGCATCGTGATCATGACCGACGCCGACGTGGACGGATCGCACATCCGTACGCTGCTGCTGACGTTCTTCTACCGCCAGATGCGCGAGCTGATCGAGCAGGGCCACGTATTCATCGCGCAGCCGCCGCTCTACCGTGCGAAGCGCGGCCGGTCGGAGAGCTACATCAAGGACGACCAGGAGTTGGAGGCCTACCTCATCCGGCGCAGCAGCGAGACCCGGGTCGTGCGCGCAGCCGAGAGCGGGCGGACCTGGTCGGGCGAGGCCCTCGAGGCGCTCCTCCGCAAGCTGATTGCGTTCCAGCGGCTGCTGCAGGTGGTCGAGCGCCGTGGGCCGGATCCGGAAGTCGTCATGAAGGTGCTCGATCACGGGGCGCAGGATCGGACGTTCTTTGCCGATCGCAGCCGTGTCGACGCGGTGGCGGAGGCGATATCGCGACTGGAACGGACAGTCGCGATAGAGGACGACGAGGAGCACGACGCGTGCCGCCTGGTCATCGATGACCGGCAGAACGGATTCGTCCGGCGTCAAGCGGTGGGCGTCGACTTCGTGGAGGGAGCCGAGTATCGCGCGCTGCTGGCCCACCACGAGGATCTGGCGCCGTTGCGCGGCCCGCTCTTCGTCGGCGTCGAGCGGCCCGGGCCGGCCGCCGGCAGCGGCGCCAACGGCGGACCCGGCGAAGACCCGTCGGGCGGCGGCGAGGATGCGACCGATGACGCGACCGCCGCGGGTGGGGCGGCCGTGACGGACGGCGACGCGGCCCGCGACGGGCAGACGGAGATCGGATCGATGCGGGAGCTGGTCGATCACTTCATCGCCGCCGGGAAACGCGGCGTCGCCATCAACCGCTACAAGGGGCTTGGCGAGATGAATCCGGACCAGCTCTGGACGACCACGATGAACCCGGAGAACCGCACCCTGCTGCAGGTGCGCGCGGAAGACGACACGGAGGCGGATCACATGTTCACCACGCTCATGGGCGACCAGGTGGAGCCGCGCCGCAAGTTCATCCAGGACAACGCCCTGGACGTGAAGAACCTGGACATCTAGGCGCTTGCGCCGCGGAACGCAGCGAACCCCATGCCCGACGTCGAACGCCCCAACGTCCCCGTCACCATCGAAGACGAGATGCGCCGGTCCTACATGGACTACGC
>WTGR01000408.1 GCA_011523485.1 Acidobacteriota bacterium | reverse complement strand
GGGCTGGCGGGCGGGCTTCCGCTCGCCGCGGCGCCGCGGCCGGAGCCGGACGGGCGCGTCGGGCCGCAGACGCGGGCGGCTCCGCGGCCGCCGCCGGCTCCGTGGCTGCGGCGGACGCCTCGGCGACGATCTCGGGCTCGATTACCTGTTCGGTGGCCTCGACGGCGACTCCTGCCGCCGGTCCGGCAGTGCGGGTGGCGGCCGTTCCGTCCGGTTCGTGGATGGCCGGATCCATCCGCCCTCCTGGCGCCTGATCCGCTACCGGGCCATCCGCGGGCAGTGCGTTGTGGCGAACCGCGAGGTACGCGCCGATGCCGGCCGCGGCGACGACCAGCGTGACGGCGAGGGCGGCGACGACGAAGAAGGATGCACGTGTCATGCCAGAAGACTCCTCACTCGTCGAAAGGACAGCAAGAGCCGTGCCGTTAGTGTCCCAGAGCGATTATGCCTCGATTCCATGGGGCTGCAAGCCGTTCCGTGCGCGCTACGGCCCATCAAGAGCATATTCGACGTGGAGGAACCGTGTCACCGCGGGATGACCCGCTGTCATCCAGCGGTGCCCGTGCTCGCCCGCGCGAGCCGCCAGCGTGTAGAATGATGCGCCGGATCGGTTGGGGGGCCGAGCCGGCAGTCCGTTCGAAGAAAGGCAGGACACGAGCATCGTCCGGAGCGCTTTGCCCGCCACAACCCCCAGCCCTGAACGTTTCGGTTCGACCGTCGTTCAGCGCGCGCTGAGCGTGACGGTCCTGCTGTTCGTGTTTCTCCTCGGCGTCAAGGGACTCGGTGACGGCTTCGAGCTGATCGGGCAGGACTTCATCGAGAGCTTCTTCGCGGCGACCTCCAATCCGTTCGTCGGCCTCATCGTCGGCCTGCTGGCGACCACGGTCATGCAGAGCTCGTCGGTGACCACCTCGATGGTCGTCGCTCTGGTCGCGGCGCCCGAGAATCCGCTGCCCCTGGCCAACGCGATTCCCATGGTGATGGGGGCCAACATCGGGACCACGGTGACAGCGACCATCGTCTCGCTGGCCCACATCGGACGCCGGGACGAGTTCGAGCGGGCGTTTCCGGTCGCGATCTGCCACGACATCTTCAACTATCTGGCCGTGCTGGTGCTGCTGCCGGTAGAGATCGCCACCGGCTACCTCGGACGCACCGCCAGCACGCTGGCCGAGACGTTGGGACACGTGGGCGGAGTCGAGTACGAGAGCCCGCTGAGCACCGCGCTGAGCGCCGGATTCGAGCCGATCATCGCGATGGCTCAGGGACTCTTCGCGGCCGAGGGGGGGCAGGCCGTCTTCCTCATCGGCGTCAGCGGCGCGTTCATCTTTTTCGCGCTGTTTCTGCTCGTGAAGGTCATGCGGGCTGCGGTGACCTCGCGGGTCGAAGGCTTCATCGACCGGGCGCTCAGCTCGAGCGCGATCATCGCCATGCTGGTCGGCGTGGCGGTGACCGTCATGGTGCAGTCGAGCTCGATAACGACGTCGCTGCTCGTGCCGTTGGGCGGCGCCGGCCTGCTGCGGCTCGAGCAGGCGTTCCCGGTCACGATCGGAGCAAACATCGGCACCACGGTGACGGCGCTCCTCGCAGCCCTTGCGGTCTCCGGGCCGAACGCGGCGGCCGGCCTCGAGATCGCCCTGGTGCACCTGCTGTTCAATATGAGCGGCCTGCTGCTGATCTACCCGGTGAAGGCGATTCGTCGATTGCCGCTGGAGGCGGCACGCCAGGTGACGAAGCTCGCGCTACGCTCGCGCAAGCTGACGGTCGTGTGGGTCGCCCTCCTCTTCTACGGCCTGCCCGCGCTCTGCATCGCCATCGGGCGCCTGTTCGAGTAGGCTCGGCGCCTCATCTACCGGCACGGGACGCGTACGGCCCGACCGTAGTACACTCGGGGGTTGGGCAGGACCCGGAATCGTGGACCAGACATCGCAGGTCGTCGTCATCGGAGCAGGGATCGTCGGGTGTGCGGTCGCGTACGAGCTGGCGCGGCGCGGCCTGCACGTTCGCGTCATCGACCGTCGCGAGGTGGGGCAGGGCGCGACACAGGCGTCGGCCGGCGTGCTGGCGCCGTACATCGAAGCGCCCGATCGCCGGCCGCTCCTCGACCTGACCACCCGCAGCCTGGATCTCTACGACGAGTTCGTGGCGGGCATCGTCGAGGACTCGGGCGCGGCAGTGCAGTACGCGCGCACCGGTACGCTCGAGGTCGCCTCCGGCCCGCAGGACATGGCGCGTCTGGAGAGCATCCTGGCCGCCTGCGAAGCGCGGGGCATCGGCGCCGAGCTCCTCGACGCGGGCGCGGTGCGGCAGGCCGAGCCGCAACTGGCGCCGGCCGTGCACGGGGGTTTGGTCGTCGAGTCGCACGGCTTCGTCGGCGTCTCCGAGCTGACCGCCGCTCTCCGGCGGGCCGCCGCGTCGCACGGCGTGGCGTTCCAGACCTCCGCGGCCGTGACGCGCGTCGCGCGCAACGGCGCCGCCGTCCGTGTCGAGACAGCCGGCGACGCGCTCGCCTGCGAATGGGCAATCATGGCTGCCGGGAGCTGGGCGGGGCACGTGGAGATCGAGGGGGCCGCGCCGGTCCCGATTCGACCGGTGCGCGGGCAACTCCTGCACCTGGGCTGGCCGGCGCCCGCCCTCAAACGCGTGATCTGGGCGCCGGACTGCTACCTGGTCCCGTGGAGCGACGGCTCGGTGCTGGCCGGTGCGACCAGCGAGGAGGTCGGTTTCGACGAGCGCGCCACGGTGGCCGGCGTCCGCGAGCTCATCGACGCGACGCGACGGGTCACGCCGGCGGTGAGCAACGCGTCGTTCCAGGAGGCCCGCGTCGGCCTCAGGCCGGCGACGCCGGACGAGCTGCCCGTCATCGGGCCGTCGGCGGCCGTGCCCGGTCTCGTGTATGCCTGCGGCCACTTCCGCAACGGCATCCTGCTGGCGCCGCTGACGGCGGCTCTGGTCGGGGATCTGGTCGTCGACCGGCGTCTCGACGGTGCGCTCGACATCACGAATCCGTCCCGTTTCGGCTCGTGTTGAGCCCGACGGGTGGGGCGAACACGTCGCCCGATGCAGTAATCTCTGTCGCAGACCGAAGGAGCCGCTTGAATGATCAACGCTCGAGTGCAAGTACCCACACCCGTGAACGAGCCCGTGCTGAGCTACGCGCCCGGATCCGGGGAGCGGGCAGAGCTGAACACCCACCTCGCCGAGGTCGCCGGCCAGCAGATCGAGATCCCGCTGATCATCGGCGGCGCGGAGGTCCGGACGGGAGATATGGGTCAGTGCGTCATGCCGCACGACCACCAGCACGTGCTGGCGACCTTCCACAAGGGGAACGCCGACTCGGTGCAGCAGGCGGTGGCCGCTGCCGCCGCGGCGCGCCCGGAATGGGCGGCCATGCCGTGGGAGGCGCGCGCCTCCGTCTTCCTGAAGGCGGCCGAGCTGCTCGCCG
>WTGR01000421.1 GCA_011523485.1 Acidobacteriota bacterium | reverse complement strand
CGACTTCCATGCGCGGGCGCCGGTCTGGATGCCGATTCTGCCACGCGGAGAACGCAGCTCATGAGCTACCTCACCGGACTTCGATGCTCACTGTGCCAGGCCACGTTTCCGGCCGAGGCGCTGTACGTCTGCGACCAGTGCCTCGGGCCGCTCGAGGTGACGTACGACCGCGACGCGGTCCGCCGCGCCGTCTCGCGCGAGAGCATCGCCTCCCGGCCTCCCAACCTGTGGCGCTACCGGGAGTTCCTGCCGATCGACGGCGAGCCGCGGACCGGGTTGACCTCCGGGTTCACGCCGCTGATTCGGGCCGACCGGCTGGCCGCCGCGCTCGGCATGCGCGAGCTCTACGTGAAGGACGACTCCGTCAATCATCCGACGCTGTCGTACAAGGATCGCGTCGTGCCCGTTGCGGCGACGCGCGCCTGCGAGCTCGGATTCGGCGTCTTCGGATGCGCGTCGACCGGCAACCTGGCCAACAGCGTGGCCGCCCACGCGGCCCGGCTGGGCCTCGACTGCTACGTCTTCATCCCGCGGACTCTCGAGCCCGGAAAGATTCTCGGATCCGCCGTCAGCGGCCCGCACGTCGTCGCCATCGACGGCAACTACGACGACGTCAACCGCCTCTGCACCCAGGTCGGCGAGCGCTACGGCTGGGCGTTCGCGAACATCAACCTGCGGGCGTACTACGCCGAGGGGGCGAAGACGTACGGGTTCGAGATCGTCGAGCAGCTCGGCTGGCGGTTCCCGCGCCATGTCGTCTGTCCCGTCGCCGGCGGCACGCTTCTCCCGCGTATCGGGCGCGGCTTCCACGATCTGCTCGACGCCGGCCTCGCCGACGGCGAGCCGCCGCGCATTCACGCGGCGCAGGCGGCGGGATGCGCGCCGGTCATCCACGCGCTCGACGAGGGCCTCGACTATCCGGAGCCGGTCCGGCCGGACACCATCGCCAAGTCGATCGCCATCGGCAATCCCGCCGACGGGTTCCACGTCCTGCGAACGGTGCGCGAATCGGGAGGCAGCGGGGCGGCGGCCACCGACGCCGAGATCGTCGACGCCATCGGCCTGCTGGCGCGGACCGAGGGCATCTTCACCGAGCCGGCCGGCGGCACCACGCTGGCCGTCACGCGCAAGCTCGTCGAGCAGGGGGCGATTCCGCGCGACGAGAGCACCGTGGTCTGCATCACCGGGAACGGCTACAAGACGGCCGACGTCGTGGCGTCGTCCCTGGCCGCGCCAACCGCGCTCGGCCGTTCGCTGGCGGAGTTCGAAGCCTTCATGGCGGAACGCCGGCAGGCCCATCAACCGGTGTCCGGTTGACGATGACCCGGCCCGAGCGCAGCGAGATCGTCGAGGCGGAAGGCCACCTGGTCGATTCGCAGTTGCTGAACGCGATCTTCGACAAGGTGATCGAGCGGCGGGCGCGTTTCGACGTGCTGCGGTTCGACATCGGTCGCACGAACGACGAGTACTCCCATCTGAAGCTGAAGGTGACCGCGCCGGACGAGACGGTCCTGGCCGATCTGCTCGAGGACCTGATGCCCCTCGGCTGTCACCCGACGCCGGAGCGGGACGCGGTTCTCAAGCGATCCGAGCAGGACGGATGCGTGCCCGACGACTTCTACTCGACGACCAACCACCGCACGTACGTACGACACGGCGGGGCATGGCTGGAGGTCGAGGGCCAGCGCATGGACGCGGTCGTCGTGATCGAGGACGAGCGGCCGTCCTGCCGCAAGCTGCGCGACGTGGCGGCGGGGGATGCGGTCGTCTGCGGCGTCGGCGGCATCCGGGTCTCTCCCGAGTTCCGCGAGCGCGATCGGCTGGGGTTCGCGTTCATGGTGAACGACGTGTCGACCGAGCGGCGCGTCGAGGTCAGCGTGGCCCGCGTGCTGGCGATGATGCAGGACGTCAAGCGCGAGGGCGGACGCATCGCCTTCGTCGCCGGCCCCGTGGTGGTCCACAGCGGCGGCGTGGACTACTTCTGCGATCTCATCCGCCGCGGCCTCGTCGACGTGCTCCTGGCCGGGAACGCGCTCGCGGTCCACGACGCCGAGCACGCGTTGTTCGGCACGTCGCTCGGCATCGATCTGAACGCGGGCACGGCGGTCGAGGAGGGCCACCGCAACCACATGCGCGCCATCAACGCGATCAACCGCGCCGGCGGCCTGCGGGCGGCGGTCGAACGGGGACTCCTGCGCTCGGGCATTCTCTACGAGGCGATTCGGCACGGCGTGGACTACGTGCTCGCGGGGAGCATCCGCGACGACGGTCCATTGCGGGACACCATCATGAACCTGATCGAGGCGCAGGACCGCTACGCGGAGGCGCTGCGCGGTGTGAGCATGGTCGTCATGCTGTCGACCATGCTGCACAGCATCGGCGTCGGCAACATGCTGCCGTCCCACGTCCGGGTCGTGTGCGTGGACATCAACCCCGCCGTGGTGACCAAGCTGGCGGATCGCGGCTCGTCCCAGACCGCCGGCATCGTGACCGACGTCGGTCTCTTCCTGCACCAGTTGACGGCGCAGCTCGATGCCGCGCCCGGCGCGCCCGCCCCGCCGGGCGCCGGGGAAGCGTAATGACGACGGTCCCGGACGGCGCGGCGTCCATCGTGGTCCAGAAGTACGGCGGCACCTCGGTCGCAACCGCGGAGCGCATCCGCGCGATCGCGGAGCGCGTGGCCCTTGCCCGGCGCGACAGTCCACGGCTGGTCGTCGTCCTCTCCGCGATGGGCAAGACGACGGACGGGCTGGTGGCGCTCGCCCACGAGGTCTCCGACGACCCGCGGGGCCGGGAGATGGACCTGCTGCTGGCCACGGGCGAGCAGGTCTCCGTTTCGCTGCTCGGCCTCGCCCTGCAGCACAGGGGGATCCCGGTGATCTCCCTGACCGCCTCGCAATGCGGAATCCGAACCGACGACGCCTTCAACATCGCCCGCATCGAGTCCATCGACACGCGGCGCATCCTCGCCGAGCTGGACAGGAAGCGGGTGGTGATCATCACCGGATTCCAGGGGATGACCCGGGATCACGAGGTCACCACCCTCGGCCGCGGCGGCAGCGACATCACCGGTGCGGCGGTGGCGGCGGCCCTCGGCGCCAGCGTGTGCGAGATCTGCACCGATGTCGACGGCGTGCTCTCGGCCGACCCGCGCAAGGTGCCGCACGCGCTGCAGTGGCGGGAGATAAGTTACGAGGAAGCGATAGAGATGGCGTCGAGCGGCGCCAAGGTACTGCACCCGCGGGCGGCCGAGGTGTGCATGGCGTACCGGATCCCGATCCACGTACGGTCCAGCTTCCACGACGGCGAGGGCACGTGGATCCGCGGAGGCGACGAGATGGTGATGGAGCAGGCGGCGGTGGTCGGCGTCAGCAGCGACAGGAAGATCGCCAAGGTCACGCTGATCGACGTGCCGGATCGTCCCGGACTGGCCGCGGAGGTTTTCCGCGACCTCGCGGCCAGGGCGATCAGCGT
>WTGR01000687.1 GCA_011523485.1 Acidobacteriota bacterium | reverse complement strand
GATCGGGATCGAGCGCCGCCAGCTCCTCCGGCGTCGGCTCCTCCGGCAGGTCGGCATACGGCCAGAACGTCTCCTGCGGACGGTGGTCGGGGGGCTCGCCGGGGGTATGGCCCCGTGGAATCCGGCTGTCGCTCATCGCTCGGGGGGTGGCCGCGCGATGGTATGCTGAACGGCCGGAGCCCGGCAAGCCGATCCCCGCTCGAGTCCTCGGTGAGCGCAATTCGTGCCCGCGCCCTCGATGAGCGCAATTCGCGCCCGGCCCCCCGCGATGCCGTCTGGACCCCGTCTCATCCCGTCGATCGAGCAGTTGCGGCAACGCCCGGCGGTGCGGCGCCTCGAGGCCCGCTACGGCCGGGACGCCACGGTGCAGGCGATCCGCGCCGAGGCCGCGGCGTTGCGCGAGCGACTCGCGGCGTCCGCCGTCGAGCTGCGCGACGCGGCGGGCGCGGCCGAGCGGATCGAGGCCGGCCTGCAGGCGCGGCTGCACGCCGACCTCGCCCCCTCGCTGCAGCCGGTCATCAACGCCAGCGGCGTCATCGTGCACACCAACCTCGGCCGTGCGCCGCTCGGCCCGGCCGCCATCGCGCGCCTGGGCGCGCTGGCCGGCGGCTACACGAACCTGGAGTACGACCTGTCGTCCGGCGGGCGCGGCTCGCGGGCGGCACACGCCTCCCGGCTGCTGGCGCGGCTGACCGGCGCCGAGACCGCCGTCGTCGTCAACAACAACGCCGCCGCGGTGCTGCTGGCGCTGGCGGTGCTGGCGGCGGGCCGCGAAGTGGTCATCTCGCGCGGCGAGCTCGTCGAGATCGGCGGCGGGTTCCGGGTGCCGGACGTGCTCCGCCAGTCGGGCGCGATCCTGCGCGAGGTCGGCACCACGAACCGCACCCGCGCCGGCGACTACGCCGCGGCCGTCGGCGAGCGCACGGCGCTGCTCCTGCGCGTCCATCCCTCGAATTTCCGCATCGAGGGCTTCACCGAGCGGCCCGCGCTGCGGGAGATCGTCGACCTCGGGCGGCGCGTCGACCTCCCGGTGGTCGAAGACCTGGGCAGCGGACATCTGGCGCCGCTCGCCGGCATCGACGAGCCGACCGTGCGCGGGAGCATCGAGGCCGGCGTCGCCGTCTGCACGTTCAGCGGCGACAAGCTGCTCGGCGGCCCGCAGGCCGGGCTGATCGCCGGCCGCCGCACGGAGATCGACCGCATCCGGTCGCACCCGCTGATGCGGGCGCTGCGGGTCGACAAGCTGACCTACGCCGCGCTGGAGGCGACGCTCATCGAGCACGCCGCCGGACGCGCCGGCGACAGCGTGCCGGTGGTGCGGATGATCGAGACCCCGGTCGCGGCGCTGGAGGCGCGCGCCGCCGCGCTCTGCTCGCGGCTCGCGGACGTGGGCGGGCTGACCGTCTCCATCGCTTCCACCGAGGCGACCATCGGCGGCGGGAGCACGCCCGGGGTCACCCTGCCGAGCCGTGCCCTGGCCGTCGAGGTCGCCGGCCGATCCCCCGACGATCTCGCGGCCGCGTTGCGCGGCGGCGTACCGCCGGTGATCGGCCGCATCGCCGAAGAGCGCCTGCTTCTGGATCTGCGGTCGGTGGACCCGCGGGAGGACGACGACCTCGCGGAAGCCGTCGCCAACGCGGCCCGGGGATCGGCGGACGCCGGACTCGGGCCTGACCACCCGTAGCGCCGCGTGCCGCGCCGCCCGCGCCGGAAGCTCAGGATCCGGCCGGCGCGTCGGTTCGCGCCGCGCGCCGCGGACACGTGTCGCAGCGCAGCGACCGCCCCTCGGCATCGACCACGTCCGGCCCGCCGCACGAGCCGCGCAGACAGGGGTACTTGAACAGCAGCCCGACCGCCATGACGAGCATGACGCCCGCGATCAACCCGGCGGTCAACAGGAACAGACCCATCTCGATTCGATTCCAGTCGGAAGTCGTCACACGCAATCCGAGACGTTCGAGCCTCTTCTCGAGATCGGCCGGCGGCCTATTGCCGTGGCGCGTGCAGCCCCGGCATGTTCACGTGTGATCGTACGTCCTGCTCCACGGAATCGAGTCGCCCCGTCACCCGTTCCAGACGTAACGCGATCCACAGCACCCCGATCGCACTGACCAGCGACAACAGCAGTGTGAGTACTGCGATCACCTCGTGGGCCATAAGGACACTGCCGGAAATTACCTTGCCGTGTCCCAGACGCGCCAAGCTGCGAAACCGGGGTTCGGCCTCGATGAAGTCGGCAACTTTATATCGATCACTGTCCTAAGTGCCACTCTACCACCTCCTCGAGCGTGCCGATCCGGCCAGACTTCGTCTGGTCGCTGGTCACTGCCTCTCCCTGGAGCCGGCCCACCGCACCGCGGCCGTGAACGCCGGCGTCTCCCGTTCGACGAGCCGGCCCGCGCCGTCGTCCTCGACGAACAGGGCCGCCCACCCCTGCTCGACCGCCAGAGCGTAACCCGCTTCGGGACCGAGCACGTTGAGCGCCGTCGAGCGGGCGTCGGCCAGGCTGCACCACTCTGCGATGACGCTGACCGACAGCAACCCATGGGTGACCGGACGGCCGGTGCGCGGGTCGACCGTATGGGACACCCGAGCGCCGTCGAGCTCGTAGAAGTTGCGGTAGTCGCCGGAGGTGGCCAGCGCGGCGTCCGTCAGGGGCACGATGCGCTGCGCCGCCGGTGCGCCGGGAACCGGCCGTTCGACGGCGACGCGCCAGGGCGCGCCCTCCTCGTTCGTTCCCGCGCCGCGCAGCTCGCCGCCGATCTCCACCAGGTGGTCGCCGTAGCCGCGCTCGACGAGCAGGGACGCCACCGCGTCGACCGCGTAGCCCTTGGCGATGGCCGACAGGTCGACCACGACGTCCCCGCGGCGCTTCCGCAGGGTCCCCGCCGCGAGATCGACTTCCAGCAGCTCGGCCCCGACCCTGTCCCGCAGCGCAGCCAGCGTCGCCTCGTCCGGCGCCGCCGGCGCACGGCCGCCCGGCCCGAAGCCCCACGCCTCCACCAGCGGCCCGACGGTGACGTCGAACGCGCCGCCGCTTACCCGGCTCACCGCCAGCGCCTCGGCGACAACGCCGAGCGTCTCACGGGACATCGGCCGCGGCTCGGTCGTCCTCGCCGCATTGAAACGCGAGACCTCGGAGGCGGGGCGGTAGTGAGACATCCGCTCTTCGATCCCGTCCAACCGCCGCTGGACGGAGGCCGGCAGCCCTTCCGCAACCGCGGCTCCGGCGCCCGGAACGACGGTTACGGCGAAGGTCGTACCCATCGTCGTACCCGTGATCGTTCGCCGCTGCCCGGCCTGCGCCCGGTCCGACCGCACCGATTCCGCGCACCCGACTGCGGCCGGACCAATCAGCAGGAGAAAGGCGGCGCCGATCAGTCCGCGCCGCCGGAGAACTCGCATGCCCATTGCCGCTCACCCTGGTTGCGTCGAGTGTGCGCGGGACTCTTGCGGCGGTCTCACGGGCTCGGGAGG
>WTGR01000227.1 GCA_011523485.1 Acidobacteriota bacterium | reverse complement strand
GGACGTTGTTCTGCGTCACCATCTCGCCCTGCTGCGGCGAGACCCGGAAGGTGAACAGGCGCGGTCCCGCCTCGCCCGCGGTGAAGCGCAGCCGCACGGTCTGCAACTCGCCGTCGCGGAGCAGGGTGACGTTCTCGGACCCGACGATGCGCCCCTCGTCCTCCACCTGGATGGTCACCGGCCGGCCGGCGTACCCGCGGTGGGTCACCACGACGTCGGTGACCAGGGACGTCCCCCGCAGCACGCGGCGCGGGGTCTCGACGCGGCCGAGCTCGATGTCCCGCTCGTACGACTCGCGGCCGAGGCCGACCGTGAAGACCGGCACCCCGGCCGCCTGAATCGGCAGCAGCGCCTCTTCGAGCTCTCCGCCGGCGTTGTCGGCCCCGTCGGTCACCACCACGAGCCCGGACAGCGGCACGTCCGACAGCTCGTCGTGGGCCCGGGCGAGGGCCTGTCCGAGATGCGTCCGTGTGCCGTCGAACTCGAGGCCGTCTACGACGTCGAGCCGGTCCGTGTCGGACGAGAAACCGAAGAAGCGCAACGCGAAGCGCTCGTTGAGCGCGGCGCGCAGGTCGCCCTCCGGCGTGGCGAGCTGCTCCCGCACGAACTGCAGCCGCGGCGTCTCGTCGCGGTCGGCGATCCGCATGCTGCGGGAATCGTCGATCAGGACGCCGAGGAAGTTCTGCTGCGGAACGATGGACGACAGGACGAGCACCGGCCGCATCAGGCAGAAGGCGAGCACGGCGAACGCCGTGAGGCGCACGACGGCGAGCACCACCCGGTCAGCCGGCCTGCTGCTGCCGCGCACCTGCGTGTAGGACCGCCACGTGACGAAGCCGGCCACGACCGCCAACGCCACCGCCAGTCCGCCGGTCCAGGGAGCGCGGAACGCGAAGTCCCCCTGCTCGAAGATCAGCGGCCGGTACTTGAGGAAGAACTCGAACAGGGCATCCAGCATCTCGTTTCGCTCACCCCGCCGGTCGCCGGCGCGGACCGCGTGCGCCCGGCATCTCTACTTGGCGAGCCTATCACGCACGGCAACTCCATGGGACTCCGCGGCTCCATCCTCGGGTCCGCCTTCGTCCGGATCGTCGGAGCTGCGGCCGCCGCGCGCAGTCTCCGGATCGGAGGCGCCGCGCGGCCTACGCCGGTCACTCCCGTAGCATGTCCGCCGGCGGGTCGGCAAGCGCTCTTCCGGCGCGCCAACTCGATGCGGTGCAGCGTGGAGCGACCGCCGCGGACGGCCGTGGACGGACCCGCAGTATAATGAATGAACGTTCCCGAACCCCCGGGAAGGCCAGAACGATGGACGAGTGGACGCCGGCCAGCCTCGTCGTTTCCAGTCTCGGTGTGATCGTCACCTTGCTGATGGGAATGATCTGGTGGTTTCTGCGCCGCACGATTACCGAGAACGACCGAGCTCACGGGGCCATGGTGCACGACATCACCGACCTCAAGACGGACATGGCCGTGGTCAAGGCGGACGTCACGGGGCTCAAGGCGGACATGACCGTCGTCAAGACGGACGTCACGGAACTCAAGGCGGACATGGCCGCAGTCAAGACGGACGTCACGGGACTTAAGGCGGACATGACGGCGGTCAAGACGGACATGGCCGCAGTCATGGCGAACATGGCCGCGATTCGGACTCTGGTCGAACAGCGACAGCCCGAGGCGACCCGCCAGTAGGCTCCGCCCACGGCGACGGGCGCCGCGCACCGCTTCCCTGCCGTGTTGCCGTGTCGCCCTTCCGAAGGGGATGTAGAGCGCGGACGCAGGCTCAGTGGCTCATCGCGTACACGATGAAGTTGATGCCCATCTCCACGGCGAACGTCGAGAACTTCAGCGGGTACTCCGGGCGCTCGGCCCACTCCCAGGCGTCGCCCAGGTCGGTGTTCCAGTTGATCAGCACCATCAGGCGGCCCTTGTCGTCGAAGATGCCGCGCACGTGCGCCTCGTAGCCGTCGCGCTCCCAGGTCCGGCCGCCCCAGTAGTTGCCGATGGCCGGCACCTGCATGACCTCGTCGATCCGGTACACGGAGTTGAACACCGGGTGTTCTATCGGCACCTCCACGATCGGGTGCTCCGGGAACACCTTGCGGATCTGCTGCTCGAAGGCGGCCCACTCCCAGGAGCCCCAGAAGTCGTCGATCACCAGGAAGCCGCCGGCGAGCAGGTAGTTCCGAAGGCCCTCGATCTCCGCCTCGCTCAGCGCGATGTCGCCCACCTCGAGGGCGTAGAGGAACGGGAAGTCGCGGATTCGCGGATCGTCGAGGCGAACCGCGTTCTCGTACGGCGACCCGTCGATGTCGATCAGCCGGTTGACGACGGTCATGAACTGCCGATCCGCCTTGGGATAGTCGGTGGCCCAGCGCGACCACCCCCAGCCGCTGTTGTAGATGGCGCGGGTGAAGTAGAACTCGTGCGGGCCGGCCGGCTGCTGCAGCGTCCCGCGACGGCGGCGCAGCATTTCCCGGGGGTCGAACCCCTGCTGGCCCCGCTGCACCTGGCCGGTCACTATCCCGTCGTCCGGCGGCGCGACCGGCGGCGGAGCGGGCGGGGTGGGCCCCGCCCAACGGGCGGCGAGTACGGCGCCGCAAAGCGCCAGCGCCACGAGAGCGATCCGTACGAGGCCTGACGACCGCATCGGCTGCTCCAGGAAGTTCGGCCCGCAACCTTCGGGTCCGAATTTCGCAGCATAGCACAGCGTACGCGCGGCCGGGCAGGCCGACAACAGCCAGCGGAGGCACCGCTGGAGAGCAGCGAGAGCAGTGAGAATGGCGGCGTGCGTCCGGCGTGGACCGCGGCGAGGCTGCTTCCCGCAGTCCTGGCGTGTCCACGGCGCATGACAGCGTCCGGTTTGTCGGACAGGAGCGCACCCTCGCGGCGACGGCCCCGCCCCACCGCTCCTGCCGGTTGCAACTGGTACGGTTTGTGCGAAGATGCAGGAATCGATGGCCGACAACCCGACCCGGAATCGTCGCTCCCGCACGTGGATCCACCCACTCGCCTGGGCGCTCGGCGGCATGCTGGCCGTGCCGGGAGCGGCCCGGGCATCCGGCGGCGAACCAGCGGCCGCGCAGATCGCCGCACCTGCCCCTGGCGCGGCACACGTGGAGACGGCCACCGGCCCGGCGCACGTGGAGACGGCCACCGGCGCGGGATCCGGAGCCGTGACGCCGGCAGCCGCGACGGCGGCCGTTCCGGCGATCCGTACGGCGCCGGCGCGCGGGGTTCCGCCCGACTCCCGGCTTCGACGCGTGACCCCGGCGTCGCCCTCGGTCCCGGCGACCGGGACACGGGTCGCCCAGAGGCGGGCTGCGCCTGCGGAGCCCGATTTCCTGTTCGGCCGTCCGCGCGTTTCGATCGGCATCCGGGGGCTGTTGCATCGCGCGCGGGCCGAGAGCGACTTCTACGACTTCGTGAAGGAAGAGCTCTTCGTCAGGCGGAGCTCGGACGACGACCACGAGAACCCGGACCACGGACTGCTGAACTTCAATGCGCCAGGGGTCGGCTTCGACTTCGGGTTCGGGGTCAACTCGCGGCTGGACGTGCGGGTCGGCGTCGACTACGCGGCGTCGCTGAACGAGTCGGAGCTGCGGAACTTCATCGGCGAGGACGGCCTCCCCTTCACGCAGCGTACGGAGCTGTCCCAGGTGGAGCTCCGCGGCGAGTTGGCGTTCGCCCTGGCGCCGCGGGGACGGGCGATCGGGCAGTACGCCTGGATCCCGAACCGCGTGGTCCCGTACGTGGGGGCAGGGATCGGCTTCGTGCGGTACGACCTGGCGCAGGTCGGGGAGTTCGTGGACGATCTCGGTTATTTCGAGGATGCCTTCGGGTCCAAGGGCTGGGGCACCGGGCTCCACCTCTTCGGCGGCGCGGACATCCGCATGTCCCGGCAGGTCTACCTGAACGTGGAGGCCCGCCACGTCGAGGCCAGCGGGGAGCTCGGCGAGGACTTCGCCGGCTTCGAGCCGCTCGACCTGAGCGGACTGCGGATTGGCGCTGGCGTTCGGTTCGTGTTCTGAAGCATAGTGGTAGGAACGCGCAGCGATGGTTGGAACAGTCGCTGGATGGCAAGGGATGGAACAATGCGAAACATGCAGCGGGCTCCGTACGTGGTCCTCGGTCTGCTACTGACGCTGGCGCTGCCGGCGGCGGCGCAGGGAGCGGGCACGCAGGCAACGACAGCCGCAACGGCGGATCTCGCGGATGCGCGCTGGCTTCCCTGGATGGGCTGCTGGCAGCTCTGGGAAGAGCAGGTGGAGCGCGCGGCGGCCGAGGACGGGGCGGAGTTTCCCGAGCGGACCACCGTCTGCATCACGCCGGCCGAGGATGGAAGCGGCGCCAGTCTCACGGCGCGCGCCGACAGCGAGGTCCTCGTCGAACGCACGCTCGTCGCCGACGGCGCCCGGCATGCGCTGGGCGAGGGCGACTGCAACGGCTGGGAGCGCCGCGACTGGTCCGACGACGGACGCCGCCTCTTCACGCGGGGCGAGGTCCGCTGCGGGAACGACGAGCCGCGCCGCATGAGCGGCATCAGCCTGCTGTCCAACCGGTCCACGTGGGTCGACATTCAGAGCGTGTCCGTCGGCGATCGCGGGCACATCGAGATACGCCGCTACAACCCGGCGCGGGACGCCGAGGCGTCCGATGACGTCCGGCTGCCGGCCACGCGCGGCGCGATCCGCGACGCGCGGCAGTCCATCGCGGGTCCGCTCGACGTGTCGAGCGTGCGCGAGGCCGCCGCGAGAGCGGACTCTCCGGTGGTCGAGGCGTTGCTCACCGAGACCCAGCCCCGCCTGAATCTGGACGCCGCCACGCTCATCGATCTGGACGACGCCGGCGTCGACGGAAGCGTCATCGACGTCCTGGTGGCGCTGGCCTTCCCGGATCGTTTCGTCGTCGAGCGTCGCACCGGCGGCGGGGGCGGCGGCGGCCTCGGCTGGGGTGGCGGCGGGTTCGGCAGCCCCTGGTCGGGAATGGGCTACGCCGACAACTACTGGGCGCCGTTCGGCTATTCCTATCTGGGGATGTACGGGTACAACACGTGGCGGAACTCGTACTGGTACGACCCGTACTACTACAACGGCTGGGGCCGCCCGGGCGTGTTGATCGACGGCACGGACGATGCGGAGACCGGAGCGCGGGCCGTCAACGGCGTTGGCTACACGCGCGTCAGCGAGCGAGCCCCGGTGCCCAGGGACCGCGGCGAAGCGAGTGCCGCCTCGTCGGGCGGAGGAGGGGCTGGCTCGACCCGCTCCGGGCGGAGTGGCCGCGTGACCTCCACCGGCGGTTTCTCTCGCGGCGGGGGTGGCGGGAGCAGCAGCGGTGGCGGGAGCAGCAGCGGCGGTGGCGGAAGCAGCAGCGGCGGCGGAGGCCGGACGCCCGTTCGCCGCTAGCAAGCTAGCAGAGCTAGCAAGCCGCGCCGCAGAACGGGACGGATTGCCCGTCAGGCCCGGCCGGGCGATCGGAGGCCGTAGCGCGTCTTACTCGAACGTCACCTCGAACATCTTCGGCCACAGCTTGCCGGTGATGTAGAAGGTCTCGGCGCCGGGGTCGAACGCGATGCCGTTGAGCACGTCGACCCCGCGCGCTTCCTCCCGCGTCAGGAGTCCCGCCGCGTCGATGTAGTGCGTCACGCGTCCGGTATCCGGGTCGATGCGGACCAGGAAGTCCGTCTGGTAGACGTTGGCGTAGACGGCGCCGCCGACGCACTCGAGCTCGTTTAGCTGCGTGAGCGGGAAACCGCGCAACGTGACCGGGACGTCGCCGAGCACCTCGAACGTCCGGAGGTCACGAAACGCCAGGCGGTTGGAGCCGTTGCTCATGACCAGCCGGCTGCCGTCGTTGCACAATCCCCAACCCTCGCCCTCGTAGCGAAACGTTCGCTGCTCGTCGAAGCGTTCGAGACCGAAAACGAAAGCCCGCTGCGCCTTCCACGTCAGCATGATCAGGCGGTCGTCGACCCGCGCAAGCCCCTCGCCGAAGTACGCGGGCGAGATGTCGAGCTCCTGCTCGACCACGCCGGTAGCCGGATCGATCCGCCGCAGGTCGGATTGGCCGTACTGTCCCGTGCTCTCGTAGAGCCTGCCGTCCCACCACAGCAGACCCTGCGTGTAGGCGCTGGTGTCGTGCGGAAACGCGCGGTGGACGTTCACCGAGAGCGACTCGACGACGGCGGCCGGTTGCGCGGCGGTCGTCTCGGTCGGGGCCGAGGCCAGGAACGCCCAGCCGCCCGCCGCAAGAGCAAGCAGTCCGAGCGCCAGGAGCAGCGACCTCGACGTCCGCCCGGAAGTCCGGCCGCCGGCATCGGGCCTGCCGCCCGTCCGGCCCGCCCGCCCGCGCGCCGCCCGCTTCTTCGCGTTGGGACTCACCGGCTTCCTCCAGTGCCAATATCCGTCACAGGTCCGATCCTACACTTGCATCAACACTGCGCTCACCGGGGCACCGGTAGCGCGCGTGATCATCTCCGCGTAGAGGGCGACCTGGCGGCGGTAGACGTCGATGGCGCCGTCCGCTGCCTCCAGATCCCGATCCGTCTTGTAGTCGACGACGGTCCACGCCCCGTCCTCCCGAAAGGCCACGTCGACCACCCCTTCAACCAGGGTGCCGTCGTCTGTCCGCATGCTCACCGGCGCCTCGCGGCGGCAGTCTCCGCGCCTCGCGGCGGCGCGCGCGCGCGCCAGGAGCGGGTGAGACAGCACGCGTCGCGCCACCTCGGCCGCGGCGGCGACCTCTTCATCCGTCGCGCCCAACACCCGGCCGTGCAACCGGGCGACCTCCTCCACCGGCGCCTGGCCGCCGGCCGGCACGTCGAGCGGCACGCTGGCGAGCACGGCGTGGACGAGCGAGCCGAAGCGCTTGCCGGCCGGCCGCGCCGCCGCGCGTTCGAGCTCCACCACCGTCACGGCATGCGGCGCGGCATCCGGCCCTGCGCCACTGCCCCCGCCAGCACCTGGAAGCGCGGGGCCGCCGACCGGTGGCCCGGTGCGGCCGGTCCGCGCCGCGGTCCCGGCGCGCGCCCGCTCGGTCGCCGTCGCCAGCACGAGACTCGGGCGGGCGGCCCGCTCGACAGTGCCTTCGCGGCGCCGCCGCCACGTCCGGTAGCGTTCGAGATCCGCCTCGACCACCGCGTCCGGGGCATCCTTCGACAGCAGCTCCTCCCGGCGAATGCCCACCGGCGCTCCGGCGCCAAGTGCGAGCTGGTGCGGGTCCCACCAGACGACCGCATAGCCGGCATCGTCCGATCCCGCGGCGGACGCCGCCGGGCTGCGGAACGGAACCACGTTGTCCGTGGCCGCACGGCTGTTCCGGCCGGCGTCGGGATCTCCCCCCATCTCCCGGAACCTGTGCAGGCCCGGCGCCACCGTGTCGTTGCCGGCCGGATCGCCGTCCGACCGGTCCAGGACGGAATCGCGGCCGAAGCGCGGACACCCCGGCGCCGACCGTGGATTGCGCCGGCCCTGCAGCGGTGGATAGACGGCCGCATAGAGAGGACTCGCCCACGCGCTGCGCAGGGGGTGGCGGGGACCGGCGCCGGGCTCGCCGCCGGGGCCGATCCAGTCGTCCAGCTCCGGGGCATCGCCCACCGCCGGCACCACCAGCAGGTCGCGCGCGCGGGTCGCGGCCACGTAGGCCAGACGCACCCCCTCCTCGCGGTCGCGCTCGATCTCCTCCTGCTGGTGATCGAGCAGGTCGAGCGGCGACCAGCCCGCGAGCCGGAGCGCGGACAGGCCGCGCGCCGAGTCGATGAAGCGACCGGCCGTCGTCCGGTGGAGCCGCGCGGTCGGGTCGCCCAGGATGACCACCGGAAACTCCAGACCCTTGGCCCCGTGCACGGTCATGATCCGCACGCCGTCGCTGCCCTCTTCGAGGATCGGCGCCTCGCCCGCCTGGCGTTCGGCCGCCTCGTCCCGCAGATGCTCGATGAACCCGCGGAACGAGAGCCCGCCGCCCGCCTCGTAGTCACGCGCCATCTCGCCGATCTGGAGCACGTTGGCGAGCACCTGCTCCCCGGCCCGCTGCATCACGAACGCGGCGTGGGCGCGAGTCTCCTCCAGAAGCTGCCCGATGGTTCGGGCGATCGGCACGTCGTTGCGCTGCCGGTGGAGCCGGCTCAGCAGATCGAGAGCGTCCGTGATGGGAAGGAAGCGATCCGCGCCGTCCCCCTCTCCGGCCGCCGCCTCGGCGGGGATCCGGAACGGATGGAGGCGCCGGAAGCGGTGCCGGTAGGCGAAGAGCGTTTCGTCATCGACGGCGAACAACGGACCGCGGAGCGTCGCGAACACGGAGAGCTCGTCGTCGGGCCACTCGATCGCGGCCAGCGCCGCCCGCAGGGCGCCCACTTCCTCCCGGTCGTGGAACGACCGGCCTCCGACCAGCAGATGCCGGATGCCGCGCGCTTCGAGCGCGTCGACGTAGGGCCGCGTCACGTCGGCGCCCCAACTGTCGAAGCGGCGGAACAGGACGGCGACGTGGCGCGGCTCGACGGGTACACGCGCCGGCGCGCCTCCCTCCGCGGCCGGTCCCGCCGTCCGCTCCGTCACCGTCCACCCGCTCTCGCGCACCGCCCAGTCGACGAACGCACCGACGGCGTCGGGAAGGGACGCCTCGATGGCCCTCCCGGTCATGCGGCCCCGGAAACCGTAGGGACTCGGGACCGGCAGCGCCACCACCGCCGGCTGCGACGGCTCGTCCGGGCGGTGCGGAGCCAGCGGGACGTAGCCCGGGCGTGACGCGGCCGCCGCCGCGTCCTCGGCCGAGCCCATCAGCGGCGCGAACGCGCGGTTGACCAGGCGCTGGATGGCCGGCACGGCACGAAAGCTCGTGGACAGCGCGATGCTCGCCACGCCGCGCCGGCCGAGTTGCCCGGTCACCTGCCGGTAGACGCCGACGTCGGCGCGCCGGAAGCGGTAGATCGACTGCTTGGGGTCTCCAACCAGGAAGAGCTTGCCCGGCCCGGGCGTCACCTTGCGCCAGTCGCGCTCGTCGGGATCGCCCGACGCCAGCAGCAGCAGGATCTCGGCCTGCAGCGGATCGGTGTCCTGGAACTCGTCCACGAAGATGCGCGCGTAGCGTTGCTGCGCGTCGCGGCGGACGCCGTCGTGGTCGCGGATCAGGTCCCGCGCCTTCAGCAGCAGATCGACGAAATCGAGCCGACCCGCCTCGATCTTCAGCCGATCGTAGCGCTCGATGGGATCGCGCAGCTCCGCCTGCAGATGCGCCGCCAGGTCGGCGTCCGCCACCTTCGCGAACCGTTCCAGGACGTCCACCATCTTGGCGTGCCGGTCCAGGACGTGGGCGCGGGTGACGCTGCCGCCGTACTGGGTGCCGGCGCCCCGCCGGGGCTGCGTGAAGTCGCGGTTCGCGGCCAGCTCGACGAGCTGCGCCTCGATGCCGTCGTAGTCCCGCCGGCGCGGGCGGACGGCGTCGGTCGCCTGAATCGCCTGCACGAGGGCGCGGGCGGGCTGCGTGGCGAGAAACAGGCGGTCGCCGCGGCGGTTGGCGGCCTTGTCCGTCAGCTCGGCGAACTCTTTCAGGTGCGCCATCACCTGGTCGACGATGGCTTCCCGCGGGAAGCTCTCCCGGCGCCAGGGCCGGGTGAAGTCGCGCCATTCCGCAAGCTGCCAGGCGGCGCGGCGCAGACGGTCGGTGGGTCCCGTGTCCGCGGCCGGGGCCTCCTCGAACCGGAACAGCGCAGACCGGCGGCGCAGGGCCCGGCGGACGCCCGGCGGCTGGTCGTCGAGGGCGCCGTGCAGCCACGTTTCGAAGGCCTGCCGAAAGATCCGCTGAGCGGCCCGGTCGTCCAGGACCTCGAAGCCCGGATCCACCCCCGCCTCGACCGGCCGCTCGCGCAGCAGGTCCGCGCAGAACCCGTGGATCGTGCTGACCTGCGCCTCTTCCAGGTGCGCGATGGCGTGGTCGAGATGCGCCGCCGCGCCGGCCGCGCCGGACTCGGCTCCGGTCCCGGGGCCGGACTGCCGCGCCCGCTCGAGCCCCTCGCGCAACCGGAGCTTCAGCTCGCCGGCGGCCTTCTCGGTAAACGTGACGGCCAGGATCCGGTCGACCGCGGCGTCGCCGCGAGCCAGCACCTCGACGATGCGGCCGACCAGCTCGCTGGTCTTGCCGGTGCCGGCGGCCGCCTCCACGACGAGCGACTCGCCGAGCGACTCCCGGATCCGCTTCCGGGCGGCGGCGTCCGCCAGCGGCGGCTCGCTCATCGCGCTCCCCGCTCGCGTCCCGCCGTGCCGGCCGCCCCCGCGGTGCCGCGCCCCCTCACGGCAGCTCCCGCAACGTGGTCAGGTCCGCCAATAGAGACGCCGCCGCTCCAGATTCGCCTCCGCCTCGCCGGGATCCGGGCGACAACCCGTGCTTGCCCGCCGTGCGCCGTTCTTCCCAGGGACCGCACACGACCTGGAAGTCGCACCACCGGCACGCGCCCTGGCGGGGCGCCGGCAGCAGCGTGCCGGCCTCCACCGCTCGATCCACGATCTCCAGCACCTCGGTCCCGGCGCGGCGCGCGCCGTCGTCCAGCGTGACGACGCGCTGCTCGTAGCGGCCCGCCGCGGTGCAGAACGACAGCCGCGATTCGTGCACGGGCCGGCCCAGCGTCCCCTCCACGGCCAGCCCGTAGAAGACCGGCTGCAACGTCTCGCCGCCTCCGACCACCATCCCCTCCCGCGTCCGGTTCCGGCCGGTCTTGTGATCCGTCACGCGCAGCTCGCCGCGCGCCGTCGGCCTTGCCCTGGCTTCGATCAGGTCCACGACCCCGCGCAGAAGCCAGCGGCCGTCGACCCGCACCGGCTCCGGCGCGCTCTTCGGATCGCGCCCGTCCCCCGGCGGCAGTCCGAAACCGAGCTCCGCGTGCATCGGCATCCACTCGCCGTCCTCGTTCGCGACGTGCCGCACCCAGCCCTTCAGATCGCCGCGCAGCGCCTCGATCTCGTCCCGCCACACGCGCTCGATCGCCGGCGCGAGCTGCTCGGCATAGTCGGCCGCCACGCGATCGAGCACCTCGTCGACGGCCGCCTCCGCGGCGGGAACGCGCGCGGGGGTCACGGGCAGTTCCGCCCGGCGCTCCAGCGTCCTGACCAGATCCGCCTGCACCTCGTGAAACAGCCGGCCGCGGGTCAGCGGATCCAGGTGCTCCAGCGGCGGCTCGACCTCCTCCCGAGGGCGCAGCCGGTGCACCGACGAGAGCAGGAACTTGTACGGGCAGACCGCGAAGGACTGCAGCGCGGACGGCGAGTAGGGCCTCGCGTCGAGGCGGTGGCCGGCCAGCATCTCCTTCGTGGCGGCGTCGACCTCGCAAAGCCCGTCGTGGCGCGACCAGGCGCGCTTCCACCGGGCCCAGCGCGCGGCCAGCGCGCGCCGCAGCCCCGGATTGAGGCGAAACAGGTAACGTGCCCGCCCGGCAACTTCGTCCTTGTCTCGTTCCGGCGCGAACAGCTCCCGGAGCACGGCCAGGTCGTGCTCCACGTCGTCGATGGCGTGGTCCGGATCCAGCGGCGCGGGCCAGGCCAATCGCGCCTCCGCCTGCCGGAACGCCCGCCGCTCCACCTCGCGGAAGTCGGGAATGCGGCCGGTGCGCGCCCGCTCCACGTCCAGCGCGTAGAAGGACGGCACGCGCGGGCGGGCCTTGCCGACCTCCAGGCGCGGATACGAGAAATGGATGCGCTCGGTCGCGGCGCCGACGGCCAGGCGCAGCAGCAGCTTCTCGCGGGCGTTGAGGTCGTGCCGGTCGGGCAGTCCGAGCCGCGGCGGTCCGGCCGCCGCGGCGTCGATCGCGGCCCGCAGGTCGTCGAGCAGCAGCGGATCCTGTCGCGGCCTGTGCGGAAAGACCCGTTCGGCGAGGCCGGGAACGAACACCACCGCGAAGCGCCGGCCCCGCGCCTGCTCGGGACCGCCGACGAAGACGCGGCCGAAACGCCGCGCCGGCGGATCGGCCCGCAGCTCCGTCAGGCGCTCGTGCAGCACGTCGCGGACGTCGCCGAGCGGCGCCGGCCCGACCTTCGCCATCGGCCGCAGATCGCCCAGCACGGCCAGCACGCGATCGGGATTGGCCAGCACCATCGGCGCCAGCTCCTCCAGGTGGTCGAGCCACTCGCCCCAGAGCGCCTCCGCCGGAAACCGCGCCAGCCGCTCGATCACCGGGAGCGCGAAGCGCCGGAGATGCTCGAGATTCGCACGGTCGCGTTCGAGGCCGGCCACGCGCGGCGAATCCGGATCCTCGGCCCGCTGCTCCGCCAGCTTCAAGCCCAGTTCATGCGCCAGCCCGTTCAGCCGCCGCTCCCAGCGATCCCGGCCGCCGACGACGGCCGATTCGACCAGCAACCGCTCCCAGCGGGCCGGCGCGCGAAGCGTTCCCGCGAGGACCGGCTCGTCGTCGCCGTCGGCTCCATCCTGCCCCGGAACACCCTCGCCGGCCGCGGGTTCCGCGAGGAGGTCGAGAAGCGACGCCTGCGCCGGACCCGGGGTCGCCTCGGGAGCGCTATCGGGCGGTACCCAACGGCCCCGATCACCCGGCGGCCCGCCGTCGGCGTCGAGCCGGGGCACCTGGCCGAGGGAGAGGTATTCCGAGAAGCGCCGGGCCGAGAGGCGTTCCGCGGCGCAGGCGAGCAGCGCCAGGAATGCGCGCCCGGCGGGATCGGGAACGCGGGTGCCCCTGGCGAACCACGACCCGATACCGGCGCGGTCGAGCGCCGTCTCGAGCAGCCCGGCGTACACGCCGGGCGACCGCAGCAGCACCGCCATCCGATCGAAGGGCACGCCGCGGGCCGCTTCCGCCAGGATGGAGCGTGCGATCTCGACCGCCTCGCGCCCCTCGCCGGGAGCCGAGAAGAAGGTGAGGGACGGCGAGTCCGCCGCGGCGCCGGCGGGCGGCGGATCGTCGGACGCGAACAGGAAGCGGCGGACGCGATCCAGCGGGTCCTCGGCCGGCTCGCACACCGGGGACGTGGTCTCCACCGCCCCCGGCAGGCGCCGCAGCGCCGCGAGCGTCCGATCGTCGCCCGCCGGCACGGTCGCCAGCGTTTCTCCGGCCCGCCCGGCGAGAGCCGCCACGACATCGAGCGTCGCCTCGTCGGTGACGGCGAGGTCGAGCAGGACGAGGACGCCGTCGAGCGGCGCGCCCTCGATGCCTCCGGCGCCTTCCCGCACGACCCGCGCCGCGGTGCGACAGAGCGCGGCGCCGTCCACGAGCCCGGCGTCGTCGAGAAGCCGCGTGTAGCGCCGCGCGAGCCGCGCGACGTCCGGACCGCTCCGGTCGAGCTGCCGCGCGTGATCGACGTCGGTATCCGCGTGGCGCAGATCGCGCAGGGTCGCCGCCAGCGTCCGGCCGAAAGAGCGGAAGTCGGCAATCGGCTGCAGGTAGTCGAGCGCCTCGTGCTTCGACTCCTCGAAGGTGGCGTGCGCCGCCACCGCCTCCATCGCCAGACCGCTCGCCGGAGCGAGTCCGCGGCGGGCGAGGTCGACGGTCGCGATGCTCGCCGCGAGCTGCCGCAGGCTGAACCGATGCAGTCCGAACGTCGCGCCGGCTTCCGCCGCCAAGTCGCGCGCCAGATCGTCGACCGCTTCCCGGGTCTCGCCGACGAGCAACACCTCGCCGCGACCGAGGCCGCGCCGAAGCGCATCGGCCGCGGCCTCGATGCGGGTCTCCGCCGCCGGGCTGGTCAGGATCGTGATACGCGAGGACGGCGGCAAGCGGTCAGCACCTGAGCACAGCTAGAGCATGGGGTTTCGCGTGGCGTCGCGCAGCGCGCGCCGGCACTGGTGGCAGAGATCGTGGCGCCGGCGCAGGTTGACCCGGCGCTTCCGGGTGGACCGCGAGGACACCGCCTCGCGTTTGCCGCATCGGCGGCACAACGCCTCCGACCGTGTCGTTCGTCGCTTCGATCCCTTCCGCCGATCGACATCTGCCGACATGTCCAGATTCACCATTCCGAACACCTCCACCGATATGCGTACGTCCGCCGTCTTGTCGACCGGATCGCCCCTCAACCTGCCCCCAGCGCGACGCGGGCGGCCTTCTGGGCGCGCCGGCGCGATGTGGACAACTTCCGGTACAGGGCCTCGGCCGAGAGCCTGTTCTCCCGCGATACGATCAGCCCCCCCCGCGGCCGAACCGCGTCGGCCGGATCGAGACCGGCGCGCGCCATTCGCCGCTGCCGCATGACCGCGTGGTGGCACCGCAGACAAAGCCGCGCCGGCCGCTGCCCGGACGCGCGTTCTATCGTCAGATGCGCCGGCGTCCGCCCGCAGACCACACAGAGTCGGGCGGCGCCGCGACGCGGCTTGGCGAGGGGTCTGACCGCAACCGGCCATGGCCCATCATAGGTCAAATCGAGCTGTGTCGCCGTCTCGTTCCGGTGTTCCGCCATCGTCGTACCCCTTCGACCGTCCGCGCCGCCGCGTCTCGCCGCGCCGGAACGCCCCCCGTTGACAACGCCGTCTCCCCGGATGCCGGTCCAACCCTTCACGGCGAGGGCTGTCTTCCCGGATGAACCAAGCGTAGCGCGCGTGCGTGACAGGTCAGGTCACACCCGGTCACACCCCCCGGTACTTTTTTCGGCGCCGCGTTCGCCGCCTTTATGATTGATACGGAGGCAGGGAGGGCGTGGTTGCCGCGCAACGCCGAAGTCATCCGCCAGTGGACCATCCTGCGTGAGCTCG
>WTGR01000255.1 GCA_011523485.1 Acidobacteriota bacterium | reverse complement strand
AGGCCTTCTCGTCGGCCCAGTCCCACTGCGACACGACGATGTTGCGCTCGACGCCCTGCGGCCGGCGCGGCGCCTCGGGCAGCTCGCCCGCCATGATCCGGTCGGTCCAGTCGGCGAACATCTCCAGCGCTGCGCGGCGCCCCATCCGGTCGAGCCCGTTCGACATCGAGCCGCCCGCCTGTCCGGACTGGATGCGGCGGTCCCAGGCTGCGACCATCGAGTCGAACTCGCCGAGCTCCGGCGGCACCTCGCGTGTGGCCTTGTTGCCGAGCGAGTGGCACGCGGTGCAGCCGCCGGACTTGACGGTGCGCATCCACTCCGCCTGGCTGCGCACGTTGGGAGAGATGCCGTTGCCGTCCGGTCCGGTGCCGGGGAACTGGTCGCGGTCGGGAACCTCGATCAGCGACAGCCAGTGGCCGGCCGGGTAGTACTGCGCCGCGGCCGCTTCGTCCGGCGCGACGACGGCGGTCAGGTTCAGGGTCGAGCCGGGAGGCGTCCGGACCTTCTCCGAGTCGACCAGGCCGTAGCCGCGGACCCACACGTCGTAGGTCGCGTCCGGCAGGTCGGGAATCAGGTATTGGCCATCGTCGTCGGTGACGACGATGCGGTTGAACCGCGTCGGCAGGTCGGTGGTCTCGGCGATCACCCAGACGCCCGCCTCGGGGCCGTCGGGGCCGGTCACCACGCCGCCGATGTCGTCGCCGTCCACCGCCACCGCCTGCCATGCGCCGGCGCTGCCGGCCGACAGGGCCACGACGACGGCGCCGATCACCGCCGCGATACCGGCTCGATAGAGCATGTCACTACGCATCTCGTCGCCTCCAGTTGCGCTCTTGCTTCCCGGATCCACCCGGCCGGCCGGTGTCCGACCAGGCCCGGCTGGATCGCCCTCGAACAGCCGACAGTAGCATTTTTGCCGCGGCGGCGCACGGTCCACTCCCGGCGTCGCCGCCCGCCGTTGACCGCCGACCCTGTGCGATAATGGAATCGATGAGTGGTGCTTCCCGAACCCCCAACCACCGAGTCCGGAGGCGCTTGCGTGGCCGATGGACTTGAAGGGAAACGATGCCCATCATGTTGTCGCACACCTACGACGCCTTCAAGGCCGCAGGGGTCCCCGAAGCCATGGCGCGAGCGGCGTCGACGGAAATAGCCGGGTTCGAGAGCAGGCTTGCCCGAATCGAGCTCCGGTTGACCCGCCTCGAAGTCACCCTGGCCCTGGTGCTCACCGGCGTCGTCAGTCTCGTGCTGAAGGCGTACGCGCTGTAGCTGCCGGCGGACGCTGCGATCCGTCAGTGCCGGCCGACGAGCGGGGGCCGTGTGCCGCCTACCGCGGCGCGGCGCCTCCCAACTGGTCCACGTGCACTCGCGCCACCATGTGCATGTAGCCGCCCGCGGGGGCGAACCGCTCGTCCGCCGCCGCCTCCAGGTGCACCCGCGCGTCATCGTCGTTGCCGAGCGCTTCGTGGTAGAGCCCCACGTACAGATGCGCGAAGAACAGCCCCGACGCCCGCCCGCGTGCGGCGGCGCGTTCACCCGCGGCCAGCACCTCCGCGGGCGCGCGCTCGGCGCGGAACATCTCGTAGATCTCGCGCATCGGGGCGCGCGAGTCGGGCCCGACCGGCAGCAGCGCCTCGAGCGCCGCGGCGGGCGAATCGGCGCGCGCCACGCACAGGAAGTGCCAGGCCGCGTTCTCGACGTCGTTCGGATTGACCAGCCGGTGCGACTCGAACTGCTCCCGGCAGTCCTGGTAGCGCCCGACGTAGTAGAGCGCGATCCCCCGCTGCCAGAGCTGCGGCGCGGCGCGCGGCACCAGCGCGGCCACCTCGTCGAACCCGGCCGCCGCCGCGGCCAGGCGCCCGGCGGCGAAGTCGCCGACGGCGCGGTCGAGAACCGCGCGCGGGTTCTGCGCCGCCGCCCCGGCGCAGGCCAGCCCAATCAGCACCACGGCGGTGCACGCTCCCCGGACCCCGAATCTTCTTGTCTTCACGAGCCCTATACTACGCCGTCGTCGTGATCCCTACGCAACCTTGCTATACACTCGCGTTGCCATTGTGAAGTCCCGCGTCGACCAGATGCACGAGGCATCCGGCGCCGGGACGAGGAGGGAAAAGATGACACGCACACGTTCGTTCGGAATCGCCCTGCTGCTGGCGCTGGTCATGGCCGCGCCGGCCGCGACGCAATCCAACAGCATGAGCTTCTTCATCACGAGCGCCGGGCCCGGCGACGGCGCCAACCTGGGCGGCCTCGAAGGCGCCGACGCGCACTGCTCGATGCTGGCCGAGGCGGCCATGGCCGGCGGCAGGACCTGGCGGGCCTACCTGAGCACCACCGGACCGACCGGCATCAACGCCCGCGACCGCATCGGCAGCGGACCCTGGTACAACGCCGAAGGCGTCGAGATCGCGTCGAGCGTCGAGAACCTGCTCGGCGACAACAACCTGACCAAGGAGACGCAGCTCAACGAGAAGGGCGAGATCGTCAACGGCCGCGGCGACGATCCGAACATGCACGACATCCTGACCGGGACCCAGCTCGACGGCACGGCCTGGGAGGGCGAGGGCGACACCACCTGCGGCAACTGGACAAGCAACGCCGCGGACGGCAGCGCCCTGGTGGGCCACCACGACCGGACCGGCGGCGGCGCCAACCCGAGCCACTGGAGCACCGCCCACGGCTCGCGCGGCTGCGGGCAGGCCAACCTGCAGGCGACCGGCGGCAACGGCTTCTACTACTGCTTCGCCATCGACTAGGCGCGCCCTGCCGGTCGCGGCGGAGTTTCGCTGGTGCGAAACTCCTGCGCGGGATTCGAGGACGCGGGCTCGCCGTCCCTCACCGTGGGCGGCGAGCCCGTTTCATGTACGGGCGGGAGAACCCGTGCGCCCGGCCGCGGCGCACCACATCGCTTCGGTCGATGCCCCCCGGATATAATCGCAGGGCGACTGCATGATGCGGCTCTTCGTGCCCTCCCGCACCAGGCTCCGGACGCTCGCACCCGCCGCCGCAGTGATCGCCGGGGCGGCTGCACTGGGTGCGGCCGCGGCAGTCTCGCTCGATCCCCTGGTTCCCGAATCCGCTGTGGGGCACCGCCCCATCGCGGTCGCCGACGACGGCTACGTCTCGTCCGAGACCTGCCGGGCCTGCCACCCCGCGCAGTACCAGACGTGGCATGGATCGTTCCACCGCACGATGACGCAGGTCGCCACCCCCGAATCCGTGCGCGCCGACTTCGACGGCGTCGTGGTGGACGCGGGACCCGGCGGTCCGCTGCGGCTCGAGCGCCGCGGCGACGAGTTCTGGGCGGAGTTCGACGACCCCGGCTGGGAGGGCGATCCGCGCGAACGACCGCGCATCACCCGGCAGGTGGTGATGATCACCGGCTCGCACCACCAGAACATCTACTGGTACTCGACCGGGCACGAGCGAGCCCTCAACGTGCTGCCCGCCGTCTACCTGCTCGACGACGAGCGCTGGACGCCCCGCA
>WTGR01000225.1 GCA_011523485.1 Acidobacteriota bacterium | reverse complement strand
TGACCCCGGGGCTGACGGCGTCGACGTCCGCGAGGGTCAGCAGGCAGAGCAGCTTCAGCCGTTCCTCGGTGCCGACCAGTCGGGCGAACTGCGTCGCGGTCTCGGGATCCTCCACGTCGCGTCTGAACGCCAGCACGGACATCTGCAGGTGGTGCCGGATCAGGAACTCGACCGTCGCGATCGACTTCTCGGGGAGCCGGAGGCGGCGCAACGCCCCGATCGCCATGCGCACTCCCTCTTCCGAGTGGTTCTTGTTGGTCCACTTGCCGACGTCGTGGAACAGCAGAGCCAGCACCAGCAGCTCGGGCTGCTCCAGCTCGCGGAGCACCCCGGCGAAGCGCTTCCGGCTGTCCGTTCGCGGCGTGCACAGGTGCTCCACGTTGCGGATGGTGCGCAGCGTGTGCTCGTCGACCGTGTACTTGTGGTAGAAGTCGCGCACGACCAGGCAGTAGACCTTCTGGAACTCGGGGAACATCCTGCCGAGCAGGCCGCGCCCGTGCATGTCGGAGAGCCGTGCATACAGACCCGGCCGCGGACGCAGCACGCGCAGCAGCCGGTCGCGTTCCTCGTCGGTGGGGAAGAAGCTCTCCGGCGCGTAGCGCTCCCCGTGGCGTTCGATGCAGGTGAGCACCTGCTCGGACACTTCCGCGTCTTCGTTCAGCGCAGCCTCGAACGGTCGGAGCCAGCTCTGCGGCTGGATCGAGGCGAGGGTGCCGTCGACGAACCGGATGCCGTCCCACGCGGTCTCGAGGTCGTCCCCGATCGGCTTGACGGTCCGGTTCCGGTCCGGGGGCGCCTGAGACGACTTGAGCACGGTCATCATGGAGCGGTCGATCCGCCGCGCATGGTGGTAGTACGTGCTCATCAGCAGCTCGACCTGCCGCCGCTTCTGGTCGCCCGGCGATCCGAAGCGCTCCGCGACGACCTCCTGCATGCCATGGTCGAGGACGTTGACGTTGTGTTTGCGCTCCATGTGGACGATGGAGCGGACGCGCAACATGAAGTCCTCGGCCTCGTCGAGGCGTCCGACGTCGGTGTACGGCTCTCCCGGCGCGCCGCGGGCCATGCGGGCCAGCAGCCGGATGGCGGTCGCGTCGCGCAGCCCCCCGGGGGCGTCCTTGATGTCCGGTTCGAGCTGGAACACGGTGTGGTTGAACTGCCCGTGGCGCTGCCGCGCCAGATCGATCAGCGCCGCCCGCATCGGAGCGCGCCAGGGGGACTCGGCAGCCAGGCAGGCTTTGGCGGAGCGCTCGAACACGTTCGCGTCACCGACCAGAAACCGCGCGTCCAGCAGCGCGGCGAGGTACTCCGGGTTGTCCGTTTCCGGCTCGCCGAATTCCGCCACCCGTCGTACCTGGTGCCCGACCTCCAGGCCGAGGTCCCAGAGCGGATGCAGGATCGCCCGCAGAAACCGCTCCTCCGGTGCGCCGATCTCTCCGTCGACGACGATCAGCAGGTCGATGTCGGAGCACTGGCAGAGATGGCGGCGCCCGTATCCACCCAGTGGAATCAGGGCGGTCGGCTTCTCCGTGAGCTGGCGGCCGGCCTCGTAGATGTCCTTCAGGATGTCGTCGATGCGCGTCGAGTAGCGGCGCAGGGTCCGGACCCCCGCCCGGGCCCGGGCCGCGGCCGCGCGGAGCTCCTCGCGGGCTTCGGCCAGACGCGTGGACAGGGTGGAGAGCGCTCCCCGTGACCGGGTGTCGCCGGGCGTGGCCGCGGGGTCTGACTGAAGCATCTGGAGCCTGGGGACTCGCGAAGTGTCAGTAGCCGATGGAGAGACCGAGCGAGCCGATGGCCTGATACTGGCGGCCGCCGTTGAGCGATTCCAGATAGCGGCCGAGCAGCAGCATGTGTGCGCCTCCCGAAAGCTCCCAACTGCCGAACGATTCCGGGACGTTCAGAGGCATGCCGAGGACGAGACCCAGATCGAGGTAGCCGAAAGTGTCGTTGGTGAGCCCCCCGTCCTCGTAGTAGTTGTTGAGGCTCATGCCCAGGGTGAGCGGGACGCCCAACGACAGGGAACCTCCCGCGAGGTCGAAGCCCGGCTCGATGCCGAGCTCGAAGTACACTCCCTCGCTCGCCCCGCCGTCAGCCTGCCCGTTCACCTCGATGGCCAGGGCGAGGTGGGGTTGCAGAGGCAGCGGAAGCATGGTCACGCCGGTATCGTCCAGGCCCAGGTTGATCCCGATTTCCTGGACCGTGCCGAAAGAGTGGCTCGGGCTCATGTATGCCGTGTAGGAGACGCCGGCCTCCCAGTTCTCCAGCTCGAGGGCGAAACCGGTGAAGAAGTCCGATTCGTACCATGTATGCGGACCGGGCGTCGTGCCCTTGCCCGAGGAATGAAAGCTGTTCCACTGGCCGACGGTGAAACCGATGGAGTTGAGGCCCTCGCCTCCGTCGAGAAGCATGATCGTGGCGTCGGCATACGGCTGCACGATGACGCCGTCGCGCTCCTGCCTGATGCCGCGGAAGAAGTACGCATGACTCGTGTCGAGTCCCATGTTGAAGGCGATCCGTCCGCTGTTCGGCTGCGCGGACGCGGTGAAGGGCGTCGCCGCCACCGACCCGGCGACCACGAGTGCACATGCGTACGCCACCGCGCCGCGACGTCGCTCGATCATCTAAACGTCCCTCCCCTCGCAAGGTCCATCGACGGCGTGCTGCGCCGTTGCTCGCCCCAACCGGCGTATCTTATCAAGATCCGGACGCCTGGACCGGGTTTCCCGCCCGCGGCGCCCCGCCGCCGGGCGCCGGGCCGTTCGGCGCCGCACGGTGCGGGAGCCGGAGGGCTGGCGTACCCTCCGGCGCCCACGTTTGTGACTCCGCCGAGGAGGAGGAAAGCAGAGTCGCAAATTCCTAGTAGCCGAGGCTGAGTCCGAACAGCGCGATGAGCTTCGCGCCGCTGTCGTCGCCGTTGATCTGCTTGAGACCCTCACCGAAGACCAGGGCGCTGACGCCGAGGCCCAGTCCCCATTCGCCGTACCCCTCGGGAACGTTCAGCGGGATGCCGATCGACGCACCGACGCTGAAGAATCCGAAGGCATGGTTGACGCCGCCGGGATTGTAGTAGTTGCTCGGGCTCAGGCCGATGGCAACCGGAAACGACAAGCTGACCGGAGCGTCGTCGAGCGGAGCGGACGGCTCGATACCCAGCTCGAAATAGGTGCCCCCGCTGTCTCCCGCGGCGTTTCCGGAGACCTCGAACGCGACCGTAGCGTACGGAGCGGCGACGTTGTCGAGGCTGAAGCCGAGCGCGAGCTCCTTGACGGTTCCCCAGCTCCCGCGCGGGCTCATGTAGGCGGTGTAGGTCACGTCGAGACCGACCGGGCCCGCCGCGCCGCCGATGCCGGCATAGAAGTCGGTCTCGTAGAAGCTCATGGGAGCTCCGGCGAAACAGCAATCCTCCGGCTGAGCGGAGTGCAGGCTGCTCCATGTGCCGGCGGTGATCGACGCGGCGCCGAAGCTGATGCTGCCGTCGAGGAACGGCT
>WTGR01000720.1 GCA_011523485.1 Acidobacteriota bacterium | reverse complement strand
GTCGTGGAGCGGGGGGATGGGCCGAGCCGGCGGGGCGTTTCGGGGCGGCTAGCGCCCCTTAGAAGTCGTAGCCGATCCAGATCGACATGCGCACCCTGCGGAAGTAGTCACTGCCGCGCAGGAAGCCGGCGAACTGCGCCTCGGTCGCGAAAACCGTGTCTTCCCACTCCCGATTGAAGAGCGTCGGCCATGTCCAGTCGATGTGGACGGGGAAACCGATGGCGAACGTCGTGAGACCGAAGCCGTACGAGGCGCGTGCGTTGTTGAGACGGAACCCGCTGATCGGGACGGGCAGACCGAAGACCGGCTCCGAGGCCTGCCCCTCGACGTTCGCCAGGTAGTTCGCGCGGTAGCCGGTGATCGGTCGCACCCATTCGTCGCCCGCGGACCACAGGTTCCAGGGCTGACCGGCAATGGCCGCCGCGCCGATGTTGAAGAAGAAGGTGCCCCGGATGCCGCCCAGGATGCCGATGGGCGTCGCCATGGCCTCGACGAGCGGAAAGCGCAGCTCGACGTTGCCGAAGAACGCCTTGTGGCCGAGGAAATGCAGGTAGTCGTAGCCGCGCATCTCGGACTGGCCGCCGAAGAAGATGAAGTCGGGGAAGTCGCCCCAACTGTTGAACGCGCGCCCGCGCAACGCCAGGACCCCGTTCTCGGCGACCCGCAGGTAGTAGCGGGCATCGAGGTCGACGGTCTGGCGCGACAGAAACCCGCCGAACCCGGGCGCGTACTCGTAGCCCGCCATCACCGTGTTGCCGGCGACCGGCCCGTACTCCCGGAAGACGGTCGTCTCCTGGAAGAAGCGGGTGCCGAACGGCATGAACGAGCCGTCGCGGAAGAGCGTGGTTCCGAACTGTTGTTGTTGAAACGCGTCCGACTGCGCCTGCAGCGCCTCGTTGGCGAACGTCTCGTTGAAGTTGTAGACGCCCGCGGAGAACTCGACCCGCCGGAAGCGGTCGAGAGGATAGATGCCGATGGCGCTGCCGCCGTTCGACCGCCGCGTGGCGATGGCGTCGTCGCGGCTCAGGAAAGCCAGGCTGGGAGCGAAGTACGCCCCGAGACCGTAGAAATACTGCTCGGACGAGATGCCCTGCAGGGCGTACTGCAGCCGGCCGGCCAGATTCACGTATGACGCACCGTAGGTGCGGTAGGTCTGGATGGAGTAGGCCTGGATGTTGAACACCTGGTCGCCGAGCACGTCGGCGAAGCTGATCATCGTGCCGCCGAGCACGTCGCCGCTGTTGGTCAGGCCGACGCCGAAGTTCGGCCGGCCCTGCATGTACATGTTCTCGAACCGGCCCTTGCGCCGCGAGTTGGCGGGATTCAGGGTGTGGGTCAGCGGCGCCTGGAAGTCGATCAGTGGGCCCGGCCCGCCGAAATCGGTGGCGTCGGCCGTGTAGAGCGGCTCGTCGTACTCGATGGTGTACAGCCCGTACTCCGCCCTGAAGTAGGTGATGAACCCGATGCGTGGCAGGTCGGAATCCTCATCCGGCGCGAGGACGATCGGATTGACCACGCCGGTGGCATTGTCCGTGAGCTGGTGCAGCGCGCCGTTCTCGAGGTCGAGTGTCCAGAGATTGAAGATCTCGCCGTCGCGGGCCGTCTCCGGGTCGATCGGCTGCGTCGGATCGACCGCGGTCGAGGCGAACACGATGGTACGCTCGTCGATGAACTGCCCGCCGGCCTCGTCATGCGTGCCGAAGGTCAGTTGCCGGCGCTGTCCGGTCTCCCGATCGAGCCGGAACAGCTTGTTGTTGCCGCTGACGCGCGCCAGGTAGACGACCGAGCGGCCGTCCGGCGAGTAGAAGGGCGCGTAGTCGGCCAACGCGCTGTTGGTCAGGTTGGTGATCTCCTCGGTCTCGAGGTCGATCTCGTAGATGTCGCCCACGGCGCGGTTCAGCGCGGCGAAGACCACCGTGCGTCCGTCCGGCGAGAAGTCGGGCGATTCGGGCTCGTCGACCACCTCGAGATCGATCAGCCGCTCGAGCTCGCGCGTGACGACGTTCTGGACGGCGAGCGCCTTGCCCTTGCCGTGGCGCACGATGTACGCGATGCGATCGCCGTCCGGCGACCACGACATCCAGGGCACGGTGTTCCAGCGGGGAGTCTGGGCGATGTAGTCGAACCCGAATTCCTGGTCGAATCCCTCCGTCAGGTTCAGGATGACCTCACCCGTCCGGGACGACAGCAGCACGATGTCGGCCTCCCGGTCCTTCCGGTTGACCGCCATCGCCGCGATCACCTCGCCCGAGGGAGACGCCTCGAGCGAGTAGACCACCGGATAGCGGCTCCGCAAGGGATCGGGAGCGAGATTGCGCCCGTAGTCGGTCGGGCGCTCCTTGTCGCGAAACGCCTCGAACCGGTCGTCGAGATAGGACTTGAACGCGTCGTCCCATTCCTCCGCCTCGAGGTCGAACGCTTCTTCGTAGGGGTCCTCGCCGCCGCCGATTGCATTGCGCCGGAGCGCGAAGAGGAACTGCCGGATTCCTTCGAGTCCCCAGCGCTCCTCGATGAACTCGAAGACCGCGTGGCCCAGGTTGTAGACCACGCGTCCGCTCGCGAAGCCGCCGTACCGCTGGAACTCCGTCATCGACGGCACGATGTCGGCGACCGCCACGTCCCGGACCTGCATCAGGTCGAGCGGACGCCAGACGCCGGCCATGAACTCGGCGAGGCCCTCGTCGACCCATAGCGGGACCGTCTGCCGGATCATGGACCGCGGGATGATGTCGAACTCGAAGATGTGGGTCAGCTCGTGCGTGATCAGGCGGTAGAGTCCGTCGGGCGGCTCGTCGATGGGCAGCGCGATGCGGTTGCGGTAGGGCTCGGCGAACGCTCCGACCCCTTCCGGGCTGCCGCCCGGGAAGATGTTCTGCTGCTCGAACTCGCTGTGCGTCTTGAAGACCACGAGGGGGACGCTGAACGCCAGGTCGTGACGCAGGTCGGCGCTGAGCTGCTGGTACGCGCTCTCGGCGTAGGCGGCCACGCGCTCGAGGTGCTCCTCGAGCTCCGGGTAGTAGTAGATGTCGAAGTGCTCCGTCGTGTAGATGTGCCAGTCGAACTTGTCCCACTTGACGCGGTTCTTGCCGTAGTACGGCGCAAACTGCTGAGCGGCGGCCGGCGCGCCGATTGCCGCGATGAGGAGCGCGACCAGCGCGGTCATCCACCGTCGGGATTGGCGTTCGGGGTGGTTGCGGATCATGTGAACCTCACGGCGGCCGGCGGGCCGGGTGGCTTGGCCGATGGACAGCACCTTCAGCCATCTTATCCCCTGGTCCGGCCGCCGGCAATTGCGGGATCCTCGGAAGCAAGGCGCGTGCCGCTCCTGCCGGCGGGAGGACGGCCGAGACTGTCGCCTGCCGGTGACGCCGGCGCACTCGCAGGAGGACACCGCGCGTGGAAGCGGGTTCGCCTTGAGATTCACCCGCCGCAGGCGTTAATCTGAAGGCGGGCGACGGGTGGCGCCGCCGCTTACCCGCCCGTGAAGGCCGGACGCGGTCCCAGGGACGGGCAGGGCGCCGATTCAGCAGGAGAGGACATGACAGCCAGGCGGTGGATCGTAGCAATCGGTGCGGCGTTCGCCCTCGCGTTCCTGACGCTGCCGGCGGTGCGCGGCGTCACGTTGCTCTCGTTTACGCCCTTCGAGCGCGGCACGACCCAGGAGGGACGCTGCGACGCCGACGCCAGGCCCGCGCCGCTCGACTTCACGCTGCGCGACATCGACGGCAACGCGGTGAACCTGGCGGAGCTCAAGGGCAATGTCATACTCTTGAACTTCTGGGCCACCTGGTGCGGTCCCTGCAAGATCGAGATTCCCTGGTTCGTCGAGTTCCAGCGCCGGTACAGGGACGACGGGCTCGTCGTGCTCGGACTCTCCGTGGACGACACTCCCGAGCAGATCCGGCCCTTCGCCGCCCAGTTCCAGGTCAACTACCCGATGCTGGTGGGGCTCGGGCGGGAGGATTTCCATCAGGAAGCGTACGGGCCGATCTGGGGCCTGCCGGTCACTTTTTTCATCGATCGGGACGGTACCCTGTGCCGTACGCACATGGGCATCGCCACGCGCGAAGCGTTTCAGCGAGACATCGAGGCGTTGCTGTAGCGGACGGCCGACGGTGCGGCGCGGGCCGGACGCGGTTCCGGCCGGGAATTCCGCGCGGCTGTAGTATCATTCCGTATGCTCAAAGGATTCGAGCACGCTCGGCTTGCGTGCGGGTGCCGTGTCAGCTTTCGTGATGGTGTCGAGGGCAGTCCGGTGACCGTGGTGATCGACCGCAAGGGGCCGGCGTGCCGGGTCCCCGTCCACGTGGGCGGTTTGCCGGTCTACGACCACCGGGAAGCGCTCCGCCCGCCGACCAGGCTGATTCCGCCCATCGAGGGCGACTACGAAGAGGAAGGTTAGGCGATTCGCCGCGGAGCGCCTGCCGTTGAGCCCGATGTCGCAGCTCTCCTCCGAATTCGAGTTCGGTTGTCCTTGTTGCGGCGCGATTCTGGTAGTCGACGCCAAGCTGCGGCGTCTGATCTCGCATCGCCAGCCCCCGCGCGAGGATGTACCGGAACTCGGTGACGCGCAGCGCATTCTGGCCGCCGCAGCCGCGCGCCGGGAGGCGATCTTCGAACGCTCGTTCGCCGATGAGAAAGGGCGTAGCGACGCCCTGTCGAAGCGCTTCGACGAGGCGCTGAAGCAGGCGCGCGACGAGCCGGTCTCGCGGCCGGCGCGAGACTTCGACCTCGACTAGGAGCCCGGCCGCAGAACGCAGCGGCGCGAAGTGCTGTTGGGCCCGAGGGAGCGACTGCGGCCCGGCCGACCATTCCCCGAATGCCTCGCTACCGGGTCGGTACCTCAGGCTACAACTACCCCGAGTGGAAGGGCTCCTTCTACCCGGAGAGGTTCCCGCAGAAGAAGATGCTCCCGTACTACGCGGAGCGGCTGGACACGGTCGAGATCAACTACACGTTCTACCGTCTGCCGACCCAGCGGCTGCTCGCGGGCTGGTCGGCCGTGACGCCGGCCGGCTTCCGCTTTACGCTCAAGGCGCCGCGCCGCATCACGCACGAGGCGCGGTTGGCCGACTGCGCGGAGATCACGCGCGCATTCTGCGGCGCCGCGGAGACCCTCGGCGACAAGCGCGGGGCGCTGCTGTTCCAGCTTCCCCCGTGGTTCCGCAAGAACGTCGACGTGCTCGCGCGATTCCTCGACACGCTGCCGCCGGACGCCCGCGCCGCCTTCGAGTTCAGGCACGCCTCGTGGCACGATCCGGCGGTCACGGAGCTTCTGGCAGCGCACGGGGCGGCGCTGTGCATCGCCGACAGCGAGCGACTGCGGACGCCGATTCACGTGACCGCCCGGCACGGCTATTTCAGGCTGCGCGACCAGGGGTACGGTGACGCCGACCTCGCGCGGTGGGCCGAGACGATTGCCGGCAGCACCGGTGATTGTCAGGAGGTCTACGTCTACTTCAAGCACGAGGAGCGCGGGGCGGGACCCGACTTCGCGAAGCGTCTGCTCGAACGCCTGGCTCCGGGCTGAGCGCGGTCGCGAGGCCCGGCGTCAGCCGAGATGGCGGCGCGCGAAGTCGATCGCCGTCCGTTCGGCCCAGTACCCGTCGAAGCCGGGGGTCGGATCCGCATAGTAGCCGCAGTGCCCGCCGTGGCGCGTGATGGCCGTGGTGACGTTCGGATTCGCGGCCGCCGCCGGATCCCGAAACTGCTCGGGAGGCACGAAGGGGTCGTCCTCGGCGCTGATGATCAGCGTCGGCGCCGCGATGCGGTCGACGACCCGCAGGCTGCTGGCCCGGTGGTAGTAGTCCGCGGCATCCCGGAACCCGTGGTGCGGCGCCGTGAACGCATCGTCGAACTCGCGGACGGTGCGGATTCGGTCGAGCGCGTCGAGGTTGAACGCGCCGGGCAGGACGTGCGCCTTCCGCCGCATGCGGCGCTTCAGGTTGCGCACGAAGTTCCACTGATAGATGGCGTTCGGCCGTCGCTCGAGAGCGTCCACGCACCGTCCCAGATCCATGGTCGGCGAGATGGCGCAGACCGCGCGCAGGACGCGCGGGGGCGCCGTGCCGGCCAGCCGCAGCCCGAGGTTGCCGCCCAGGGAGTACCCCACCACGGCGATGGCCGGCAGGCGGTCCACCTCGGTCAGCTCGCGAATGACCGCGGCGGGATCGGACGAGAGTCCGGAGTGGTAGAGGCCTCGCGACAGATGCTCGGTATCCCCGCAGTTGCGCTGGTTGAGCAGCACCACGTTGAGGCCCGCGGTGAAGGCCTTGTCCGCCAGCCCGCGCATGTAGTGCGCGCTGCTCGAGCCTTCGAGACCGTGCAGCGCCAGCAGCGTGGGCCGCGCCGAGGGCGACCGCTGCCAATGACAGTGGGCCAGCACGCGTGCGTCCGGGGCGACGTCGAAGTAGCGCCGCACCGGCGCCGGCAGCCGCGGAAAGTGCCGCGGTCTGGCCCACGTGTAGAGGGTCATCCGGTGCCCGCCGTCGAGGCCGCGGGCCGGTAGGAACGCACGAGGGATATCCACGTTCATGCGCGCCGGTTCAATCCCCGTCGCTCCGGGAATCGCGCCGCGCCATCCGGGCGTCGTCGCGCAGATCGTACACCGCGAACCGACCGTTCCGGTGCACCAGCGGCAGGTCGATGGCGTGCTCGGTGATGAGGTAGTCGAGGTCGTGGCGTTTGGCGAGCCAGCGCGCGTGGGCCGCCTCGAGGGCTGCGAAGTCGCCGAGTTCGGCGATGCGGCTGCTGATGCGTGCGGCGATGGCTCTCGAATATATGGCGATGCCGATGTCCTTGACCGATTCGAGGTAGACATCGCGGCTGGCGGCCGCCCGGACGCTCGATTCGTAGCGCCAGGCGTGCCCCGGATCGGTCAGGAAGTTGGTGCCCACGGGTCGTTCGCCGGCCCATCGCATCACGTCGGTCCACTCCGACGCCGGCAGGTCGATCTCGATCAGCGGGTGGCCGGCGCGTTCGACGAACGCCACGTAGCTTCCGCGCGTCAGGGACGCGAGAACGATCAGGGCGATGGCGGCGCGGCGCACGCGCGGCTGGAGCAGACGGGCGGCCGTGGACCGGAGGAGCCCGTGCCCGCGAACCGCCAGGGGGCTCTCGACCACGAGCCACGCCCCGTAGGCGATGGCAACGGCGTCGAGCAACCAGAAGATCCGGCTGAGCTGCAACTGGACGACGAGCGCCACGCCGATGGAGGCCAGCGGAACCGAGACGAGAAAGAGCGCCAGAAGCACCAGGCAGCCGGTGACGATTCCCGTCTCCCGGTCGGTGGCCATGCCGAGCGACACGCGATAGTCGTAGACGGCGGCGATGATCGCCGCCAGGCCCAGGTTGGCGAACCAGGTCATCATCGGCCACTGCGTCGCCAGCAGATAGTCCTTGGACTCCAGCAGCGTGCTCCAGGACGGGCTCATCACGTCGAGTTGCTCGCGGAACCCTCCGACCAGGAGCACGACGGTCACCGGCAGCAACGCGGCGACCACGATGAGGATCGGCCGGCGGGCCGCGGGATCGGCGACGAGGCCGGCCACGCCGACCAGCAGCACGAACCACAGCGCGGTCGTCGGATGGAACAGGCACGCGCCGGCGACCGCCGCCGTTGCCCCGGCCGTCCGGCCGCGAAGGAAGAGGCCCACCGCCAGCAGCCCGACGGCGAAGGCGAGTTGCCGCGGATGCAGGTACGCCTCGATGGAGTTGACGGCCGTGTCCGGAATCCGATGGCGCAGAGTCAGAGCCGCGGCCAGCGCGGCAACGCCCCACCAGGTCCGATTCAGCGAACGTCCGAGCACCACGCACGCGGCATAGAGCAGAGTCAGCCCCGCCAGGTAGGCGGCGAAGAACGCGACCGGCAGACTCTGGCCGCTGATCCTCACGAGGGGTGCGAACCAGTCGTCGAACGCGAGCAACCGGTTCTGGACTGCGAGCAGCGCCGCATCGTGCGGAAACAGGCCCGGTTCGAGCCCCAGCAGGACGACGGGAATGTAGAAGGCCTGGTCGGAAACGCCGTAGCGGTAGCCGCCCACGTTGAGCAGCGCCAGCAGGCAGAAGGCCGGAGCGCCAAGGGAGAGAGCGACGCGGCGGGCAGTGGTCGGTTGCATGTCTCGATGGTCGGGCGACGGGATATAGGGTTTATCGACACGGCACGAAGTTTCGTGCAGGGGCGAATTCTGCCGCGCGGGCCGTGCCGGGCCGGCGGCGGTCGTTCCGGGGCATGCAACGGGCGGGGGCCGGCGGGGTGTGTGGCATAATGCGCCGCGTGCGGTTGCGGGAAGTCAACGTCGGGTGCTTGGGCGGCGGAACCGGGCTGCCCAGCCTGCTCGGCGGCCTCAAGCAGAACCCGTGGCTGCGGGTGAACGCCGTCGTCACGATGTTCGACAGCGGCGGCAGCTCGGGTCAGCTTCGGGACGAGCTCGGCGTCCTGCCTCCCGGCGACGTGCTGAAGTGCGCCCTCGCGCTCGCCAGGAACGAGGGCGAAGCCCGGCGCCTGCTCCTCTCGCGCCTGCCGGCCCTCGAGAACGGCCGGCTTCGCGGGCACACCGGCGGCAACCTGCTCCTCTCGATGATGGAGCAGTACAGCGGCGATTTTCTCGCCGCCGTGGACGGCTTGCGGACGCTGCTCGACTGCAACGGCCGCGTCCTGCCGGTCAGCGTGGAGCAGTCGACCCTCTACGCGGAGTACGAGGACGGCTCACGCGCGGTCAGCGAGGTCGGCGTGGACCGCGAGCAGACCGATGGGCGGCGAATCAGGCGGATCTGGCTCGATCCGGAGCCGAACGTGCACACAGCCGCCTCGGAGGCCATCCGCGGGTTCGACGCCGTGGTGATCGGGCCGGGAAGCTTCTACACCAGCCTGATGCCGATTCTCCTGGTCCGGGGCGTGGCGGAGGCGGTTCGCGCGACCGCGGGGCCCATCGTGCTCGTGACGAACATCCTGACCGAGGGCCGGGGAATGCACGGCTTCTCGGTGGGCGAGGCGGTGCGCCGCGTCGGTGACGCCATCGGCCGGCCCGTGGACGTCGCCATCGCCAACAACGCCACCCCGCCGCCCGACGTTCTCGCCCGGTACGCGAAGGAGCACAAGGAGCTGCTGCCCGTCGGCGACATTCCCGCGGCGTGCGAGCTGGTCACAGGTCACTTCTCCCAGCGCCAGATCGCCCGTCATTCGCGCCGGCGCCTCGCCTACGCCGTCTGGAGCGTCCTGGCGCAGCGGCTCCTGCAATAGCCGTCAACCCCGGCGGGCGAGGATCTTCCTCGCGGCCCGCTCGATGACCTCACGGGTCAGGGCGGCGGCGCGGCCGTTGCCGGCGGCCGTTGCGGGACGGCCGGTGATCCAGAGCTCCGGCATGTCCGCGGCCAGGATGTCGTCGAAGTCTCCCTCGCTCTTCACGCTGAGGGGCGCGACCGCCGTGATGTCGATCGGCCCCGACCAGAAGTCGGCGTGCTTGATGAGCAGCCAGTTGCGGCCGCGCTGCCGCGGCGCGGTTCCGGTGCGGTCCCGGGTGCGCACCAGCGCCCAGGAGCCCTTGAGCTTGTAGCCGTCGAGCGAGAACTTCAGATCGCCCTTCTCCAGGGCGGCGCCCACGTCGTCGACCTCCGGCTTCCAGGCGCCGTGGTCCCACAGCATCACGATGCCGGCCCCGTAGCCCTCCGGGATGACGCCCTCGAAGCTCCCGTACTCGTACGGATGGTCCTCGGTCCGCACCGCCATCCGCTTGTCGGCCGGCTGCAGCGACGGCCCCTTGGGTACGGCCCACGAGAGCAGGACGCCGTCGTGCTCGAGCCGCAGGTCGTAGTGGAGATGGCTGGCGAGGTGCTTCTGGACGCAGAAGTAGCCCTCCGGACCGTCCGTGGCCGCCTGCCGCCGCCGGTTCCTGCGGGCCGCGGCGCCCTCCGGTTCCGGCGTCCGACTGAAGTCCCGCTTGCGCCGGTACTCGTCGAGCGCCATCGACCGCTCATTATGATCCACAATGGCCGGCATGCTGACGGCGGTCATCGTCTACATGTCGGTGCTGGTGCTGGTCGGCGCGTGGCGCAGTCGCCGCGTCCGGACCGGCGACGATTTCCTGGTCGCGGGGCGGCGGCTGCCGGCGCGCGTGCTCGTCTTCACGCTGCTCGCCACCTGGATCGGCTCCGGCAGTCTGTTCGGCGGGGCCGGGCTCGGCTATCGCTCCGGATTCTCCGCGCTGTGGCAGTCGGCCGGCGCGTGGGTGGGCATCGCGCTCGTCTATTTCATCGCCCCGCGCGTGCGCCGCATCGCGCAGTACACGGTGCCCGACATCCTCGAGCTGCGCTACGGGCCGGCCGCGCGCGTGCTCGGGACGCTGACCACGGTGCTGGCCTACGCCACCATCGCGGCGTACCAGTTCCGCGGCGGCGGTCGCCTGCTGGCCCTGGTGGCCGGGGTCGATCCGGATACCGGCGCCCTGATCACGGCGGTGTTCTGCATCCTCTTCACGTCGCTCGCCGGCATGCTGTCGATCGCCTACCTGGACGTCGGCAACGGCCTGGTGATGACCGTTGCGGTGATGTTCGGCGTCGCGTTCCTGATCGGCGATGCGGGAGGCCTCTCGGCTTCGCTCGCGGCCCTGGAGCCGCACCAGGTGTCGCTGTTCGGGGACATGGGCGCGCAGGCCGCGTTCGCTCTGTTCCTGCCGACGATGTTCCTGCTGCTCGGCGAAGCCAACATGTACCAGAAGTTCTTCTCGGCGCGGGACGAGCGGGCGGCGCGCCTGGCCGTCGTCGGCTGGATCGCCGGGACGATCGTCGTCGAGACCCTGATCGATTCGATCGGCATCTTCGGCAGCCTGTCCCTCGGCGGACTCGGCGTGGCCGAATCGGAGGAGATAGTCATCCGCGTCGCCACCGACGCGCTGCCGCCGGTGCTCGGCGTGCTGCTGGTCTGCGGCGCCGCGGCCATCGTCGTCTCCACCGCGAACAGCTTCCTGTTGACGCCGTCGACGAACCTGATCCGCGACGTCTATCAGCGCTTCGTCAACCCCGCGGTCACGGACCGGCAGGTGGTGCTCTACACGCGCCTCATCGTGGTCGCGGTCGGCGCGCTCGGCTACGTCGCCGGGAGCTTTTTCCCGACCATCCTCGCGATGGCGCTGTGGGCCTACACGATGTACGGGGCCGGCATCACGCCCGCGCTGCTCGGCGCTCTGCTGTGGAAGCGGGCGACGCGCGCGGGGGGCGTCGCGTCCATCCTGGCCGGCATGCTCACGACGCTCGTCTGGGAGATCGTGGGCCTGGCGCGGGCCGTCGACGGGAACCCGGAGTACCTCTTCGGTTGGCAGACCGCGTACCCGGCGCTCGCCCTGTCCATCGCGACCCTCGTGGTCGTCAGTCTCGCGACCCCGCCGCCCACCGACGCCGAGGTCGAGCTGCGACCCGCCGCGCCATGAGAGTCGCTCTCGTCGCCACCTACGAGCTGGGCCGCCAGCCGTTCGGCCTCGCGTCGCCGGCAGCCTGGCTGCGCCGCGCGGGGATGGACGTCGCCTGTCTCGACCTGTCGCGCGAGCCGTTCGATGCCGGTGTGGTCGAGGCCGATCTCGTGGCGTTCCACCTGCCCATGCACACCGCGACGAGGCTCGCGGTCCCGGTGATGGAGCGGGTCCGACGACTCAATCCCGACGCCCGACTGTGCGCCTACGGCCTCTACGCGCCGCTGAACGGGGAGCTCCTCCGCTCGATCGGTGTCGAGCACGTGCTCGGCGGCGAGTTCGAGGCCGATCTGGTCCGCCTGGCAACCGAGGTCTCGACCGGTGGAACGGGTTTCGTCCCGGCGCCCGGTCTCCCGAGGCTGGCGTTGATGCCCCCCTGGCGCGCGGGGCTCCCGCCGCTCGATCGCTACGCGGCGCTGCAGCAGGGCGCAGTCCGGAAGATCGCCGGCTATACGGAGGCGAGCCGTGGATGCAAGCACGCGTGCCGGCATTGTCCGGTCGTCCCGGTCTACGGCGGCCGATTCCGCGTCGTGAGCCCGGACGTGGTGATCGCCGACGTGGCGGCGCAGGTGGAGCAGGGAGCGAAGCACGTCACGTTCGGCGATCCGGATTTCTTCAACGGCGTCGGGCACGCCATGCGGGTGGTCGAGGGGATCGCACGACGGTTTCCCGGCCTGACCTACGACGTCACGATCAAGGTGGAACACCTGGTCGCCCATGCCGACCTGTTGTCGCGCCTGCGCGAGACGGGTTGTCTCTTCGTCACCAGCGCCGTCGAGTCGTTCGACGATTCGATTCTGCGCCGTCTGGAGAAGGGCCACACGCGCGACGACGTCGCCCGCGCCGCGGGGCTGTGCCGCAAGGCCGGTCTGACCCTGGCGCCGACCTTCGTGGCCTTCACGCCGTGGACCACGCTCGACGGCTACCGCAGGATGCTGGCCGAGATCGAAGCGCTCGATCTGGTCGAGCAGGTCGCCCCGATCCAGCTTGCGCTGCGACTGCTCGTGACGGCCGGATCCCGGCTGCTCGAGCTGGAGGACCTCCGCGGGTGGATCGGCCCGTTCGATCGCGAGCTTCTCGTCTATCCGTGGCGGCATCCCGACCCCCGCGTCGACCGAATGGCCGAGGAAGTGGCGGCCCTGGTCGGCCGGCGCCTGACCGCCTCCCGGCGCGACGTGTTCGACGCCGTTCTATCGTGTGCACACGAAGGATGCGTCCCGCCACCGGCGTTCTCGAGGGGGGCGAGGCGGAGAGCGGAGGTTCCGTATCTGAACGAACCGTGGTACTGCTGAGCCGAGCCCACGACCGGGCAGGTGGCCCTGGTCTGAACCGGCGCGTGCCCTGTTGTTCCGCGGCCGGGCTGTAGCCGTGGCCGCCGCCGCGGAAGACGTGACGCCGGCTCCGGGCTGGCGGCCCGGCGGGCTGGCGTTCTCTGCGCGCGTCACCCTTGCGTTGGGTGGTTGCTCTGGGGCATCATACGGCTCGCACGAACTCCGGCATCGGTTGCCGTCGGCCGAGTCCGTGCTCGGTACACGAATCCCGCTTCCAATGCGCCTGCCAACCCGTGCGCCCCGTGTGCTGCTGGTCGCCGCCACCACCGGTTATCAGATCCGGTCGTTCGGTGCGGCGGCCGAGCGCCTCGGCGCCGAGCTGATTCTGGCCACCGATCGGTGTCACCGGCTGGACGACCCGTGGCGGGACGGCGCGGTGCCGATCCGGTTCCACGACGAAGATGCGGCTGTGCGGGCTATCGCCGGCGCGGCCGCGGCGGCGCCGTTCGATGGGGTGCTGGCGGTCGGCGACAGGCCGGCGCTGATCGGCGCCCTCGCGGCGCGCATGCTCGGGCTGCCCGCGCATTCCCCGGCCGCCGTCCGCGTCGCCGGGCACAAGCTGAAGACCCGCATGCGGTTGCGGGCGGCGGGACTGCGCACGCCGTGGTTCCGGTCCATTCCCGTGGACCGCGACAACGGCGTGCTGCTCGAGCGGGTCGCCTATCCCTGCGTCGTCAAGCCGCTCGGGCTGGTCGCCAGCCGGGGCGTCATCCGCGCCGACACCCCGGTCGAGCTGGTTGGCGCGGCCGAGCGGCTGCGGCGGCTGCTCGCGTCGCCGGAGGTTCGGCTGCTCCAGGATCCGGCCAACGACTCGATGGCGATCGAGGAGTACATTCCGGGCCGCGAAGTCGCCGTCGAAGGCGTGGTGACGAACGGAGAGCTGGAGATCTTCGCGATCTTCGACAAGCCGGACCCGCTCGACGGTCCCTTTTTCGAAGAGACCATCTACGTTACGCCCGACCGCCTGCGTCGCGAGGAACGGAGAGATGTGGTCGAGCAGGTGGGCGGCGCGGTCGAGGCGCTCGGTCTGGCGCACGGTCCCATCCACGCCGAGTGCCGACTCGGCCCCCGCGGCGCCGTCGTGATCGAGGTGGCCGCGCGGCCCATCGGCGGGCTCTGCTCTCGGGTCCTCCGCTTCGACGGACCCACCGGCGACAGCCATTCCCTGGAGGAGGTGCTGTTCCAGCACGCACTCGGCCGCCCGGTGGCCCGTCACTATGCCGTGACACGAGAGGCGTCGGCGGTCATGATGATCCCGGTGCCGGCCCCCGGAATCTGCCAGGGCGTAGTGGGGCTCGACGCCGCACGCGCGGTTCCGCTGGTGGAGGACATCGTCATCACGACCAAGCCCGGCCAGCGGCTGGTGCCGTGGCCGGAGGGAGCGAGCTATCCCGGATTCATCTTCGCGCGGGGGAGAAGTCCGGAGGACGTCGTGACCGCCGTCCGCGCCGCCCACGACCGGCTCACGTTTCGCGTGGCGTCGGAGATTGCGGTCACCGCTGCGATGGGATAGGAGTAGGAGGGTACTATTTTGACTTGGCGCTCTTATTGTGGGGGCGCAATAGCCCTCCGGTCAAACAGTAGGTGTTCATCGTATCTATCACATAGTAGGCGATGATCTCCGTATCTCTAAACCGCACCTCCATTTCTGCAGTGCTATGCCGCGACCCAACAGCGCGAGCGGTCTCCCTGCCGTGGGCTATAGCGTTGCGCTTGTCTACAAGTTCATCAATGCGGCCAATTAACTGTATGTTGGGTACAATTGGAAGCGTTATGCCGAATATGTTCCAGATCGTCCGAAGTTGGTTGGCTCGATAGTGAGAGCCGTCATTAGGGAATAGCGTGTTGTCCAAGTCGGTCAGCGCATTGTTGTTGGTCATCGAGTCCAAGAGAGCCTGTCGTTGGGGCCAGAGCCGCGCCGTCCCAGCCGTTGCGGCACTCGTCCAT